>CAZREP010000018.1:0-39691 GCA_964599035.1 uncultured Terrimonas sp.
CACCTTCGTTAAAAAGGCGTAAAAGAGCCTATGTCGGTTTCCATGTCGAAGCCCAGCACAACATCAAATGATGTTTCGCCCGCAGGCTTATTTTTTGCCATAGTCGTTCATTTAAAAGTTAATGTGTCCTGATAACGGCGCTCACAATATTTCAAATACCTCTTTCGCCTTCTCAACAGCGAGATCTATATCAGCCCCGGTATGGGCAGCACTTATATACCATAGGCCCCGGCCAATGATACGTACCCCACGGTTATGCATTTCCGATATAAATTTCCCCAGCGAAGCTTTATCACCTGAAAAAGTATCCCTGTACTCTTTGATCGCCGGAATATCCGTAAATGAAATATTGAACATGGGGCCGGGGCCCTGCACCAGTATCTTCTGCCCTGTATCGGCTGCAGCAGCTTCTAATCCTTTCATCAATCTCTTCCCATAGAGAAACATGCGTTCATAGGGCTTTTCTTTTTCGAGCACTTCTATGGTAGCTAACGCTGCAGCCACCGTGGGGTTCCCGGAGTTCATGGTTCCGGCATGTATCACCGTTCCATCTTCCAACAAGTGCATCCATTCTCTCTTACCCACTACTGCACTGATGGGATAGCCGCTTGCCATAGCCTTGGCAAAAATGGAAATATCAGGTGTAATATTAAAATATTGCTGGGCGCCGCCCAACCCTAACCGGAAGCCGGTGATCACTTCATCAAAAATGCAGGCGATGCCATACCTGTCACACAGTTCTCTGATTCCACGGAGGAAACCTTCAGCGGGAAGTATGCAACCGTTATTACACATTACAGGTTCTGTTATGACAGCGCAGATATCTTCCTTATGCTCCTCAACCGTTTTTTGCAGCAGCAACAGATCATTCCAGGGAATAACAATCACTTCATCCCGTGTTTGTTGGGGCAAGCCGCCCGACCAGGGAAATACAGCAGGCTTTTCACGGCTTCCCAGTGCCGCTACTGAAGGCGCCGAAATTCCCCAGCACACATTATCCAGCCATCCGTGGTAATGCCCTTCAAAACGAATAAATTTCTTTTTCCCGGTTTTGGCCCTGGCAATTCTTAAGGCTGTTTGTACCGCTTCGGATCCATCCAGGCAAAAGCGCATTAATTCTGCAGAGGGAATAAGTGCATTTAATTTTTCTGCCAGCTCTACCTCCTTTATATGCTGCCCGGCAAATAGTTGGCCCTGCTCCGTGTACTCCTGCACGCTTTTAAGCACATGCGGATGCGAGTGTCCCAAAATCAAGGGCCCCTGGCTGAGCGTGAAGTCGAGGTATTCATTTCCGTCCGCATCATATACCCGGCTGCCTTTTCCATGGGTATAAAAAAGCGCATGCGGATAGTTGTATTTCCTGAATTCAGAGGACACGCCTCCGGCCAGAACTTTCCCGGATCTTTCGAGTAATTGCGCAGATTTGCTGTAATCCAGTTTCATATTATTATAGCATTTATTAACAGGGTTTATTTGCTGTTCTTTAATTTCCTTAACGACGCATAGCTTAAGCCTTCCATATCAGAAGGCTTCGGGAACAACAGGCTGAACAGGTATCCGACAATAACACAGGCGAGCACACTGATCGCTCCGTATAGATACACACTAACGGTGGTATTATTTCTTATCCACCATACTGCCGCCACTCCTGCAACCAGCCCAACGATCACCCCCTGTGCATTTGCCCTGTTTGTAAATATGCCAAGTATGAATACTCCTGCCAGGCTGCCTCCTAAAATTCCCAGCACTTCCTGGAACAGGTCGAATGCAAAGCGTACGTCCAGCGCAACAATCAGCATAGCGCTTATCGTTCCGAACAAACCGGCCACAACAGTTGTCAACCTTGCCACTTTCAGGGTTGTTCGCGCGTCTTCATTTTTGTTGAACCGCTGGTAGATGTCGGAAAAGCAGGAGGCTGAAATACTATTAATACTGCCGCTGAGCGCGGACTGGCTTGCAGCAAAAATACCCGCTATCACGAGGCCTGATAACCCAACCGGCAATTGCTGCACCACAAAGTAGGGTAATATCTCATCCACTTTATCGGAAGCTATTACCGAAGGATTCTGGTTGTAAAAAACATACAGCACGGTGCCCAACCCGAAAAAGAACAAGCTTCCCGGCATGGCGATCCAGACATTTACCCAAAGACTCTTTTCGGCCTGCCTTTCATCTTTTACCGTTAGGTAGCGCTGTACTATCGACTGGTCGGATGTATAGGGAATGATGTTCAGGAAAAAGAAGCCTACAACACATACCCATAATACCGTATCGCTATAGCTCCACCCCAACCTGAATAAAGTGAACTTGTGGTCTTCCATACCTTTTGTAAACACCGTTCCCAGTCCACCTTCAATATTCATTGTCGCCACAATAAGACAAAGCATTGCTCCTCCCATCAAAATGATCACCTGGGCAACATCTGTCCACACAACAGCTTCAATTCCCCCGAGCACTGTATAGATGACACAGATAATGCCCATGATGGCTATCAGCAGATATATATTGATGCCGGTAACCGCGGCGATGGCAACCGCCGGCAGGTACAGCACGATCCCCATTCTTCCCATCTGAAATAATATAAAGGATAGGCTGCCCAACAACCGCACATTCCGGTTAAACCGGTGCTCCAGGTATTCATAGGCCGACGTAACACTCAGTCTTCTAAAAAAAGGCACATAATAACGGGAGACGATAGGAATCGTTGCAAGTATCAGCAGCGATCCGATCATCAGGGTCCAGTCGGTTGCATATACCAGGGCAGGAAGTGCCATGAAAGTAATGGCGCTGATCTGCGTGCCATATATGCTCAAACCGGCTGCCCATGAAGGGATCTTACCCCCGGCCGTAAAAAAATTACTGGTTGTTTGTCCCTTTTTGTTGGTAGCAAAGCCGATCCATAACATAAAGGCCAGGTATACAGCGAGCGTTATCCAGTTTACAATGCCGAAGCCCAGGTTTTTCTCCAGCCTGTACACCGCTAACCCGGCAGCATCTGCAGTGGTCTTGTCAAGTACCACCCAGCCATTCTTAAAATGAACGGCGTTTGAGAACCCCTTCCCGTTAGCTACATCAAGCTTTCCATAATTCAGCCAGGTATTGCTTTCCTTATTGTATGCGAGGAGGGAATCTGATGTTTCATTGCCGGCGCCGGGAAATAAAATATGGCTCAAGCCTGTTACCGGCAATACCGATGGCGCATGACTGATATCACCGGAAGCAGCTGCAATGTTCTTCCATTTGCCTCCTGCCAGCTTACCCCCCCTAAACTCAGGTGAAAATTTAAAAGCATCGGATAAAGGCTCATAGGTTGTATCTTCATTCTTACCTGTTGTCTTTTTCATTCCTCCAAACAAATACAGCTCATTATCCACTACAGCAGTCTTTGCATAGCTGCGAGAAGCTCCATCCCAAACATCGAGTGTGATCCAGTCGCTATTTTTACCGGAAAGATCATACGCAATGAAATGCTTAAGTGGCACTCCACGCTCTGTACCTTCCCCGGCAACAAACAAATAATTATTTATAACAGCAGCAGCAATCCCTGTTAAAGGAACGGCCGGGTACTGCAAACTGTCAATAACAAGCTTTCTATTTAACTCAACCAGTTTATATATTTTCGAAATTCCTGTATTGCCATACCTGCCTGTTAACAGTATGCTGTTTTTATACGACAAAGCATGTTCAACAATGGTCCCGCCAGGCAATCGTTCTTCCAGCAATTTCCATTTGTTATCGCCTTCCAGCGTATATATATCTGCCTGGGATTTTCCATCGGCATCCACTCCACCTATTACGTACAACCTGTCTCCTATCACGCCCGCAACTGCATCAGCAACATATTTTCCGTATGGAACTGCCGGCAGTGATTCCCACTTAAGTTGTCTCTGTATCTGCGCAATCGAATAACCGGGGAAAACCAGCACAATACAAGACCAATAAAACAGATACCGAAATTGCTTCATAAAAATGTTTGATACCATTTATTTAAATTACCAACTTGTCCAGCCGCCGTCTACCAGCAGGTTATGACCTGTTACATATGCCGATGCATCCGATGCAAGAAATACAATGGGCCCCTGAATATCCTCTTCATTGGCAAAGCGCCCCAACGGAGTAAGCCTTTTATAGTTTTCTACAAATTCATTAAGACCAAAACTCTCCATAACACCCGGCCCATAGCCTCCCGGGCTAATGCAATTGGCCCTGATGTTATACTTGCCATAATAGTTGGCAAGCCATTTTGTAAAGCCTACCATTCCCCATTTATCGTAAGTGTAATTCACTGGACTGGTCATGCCCGTATTGCCATAAACAGGAAAGTTGGGCCCCACAACAGATTGAATAGATCCTATATTAATGATGTTCCCGGACCCCTGGTCTTTCATTATCTTAACAGCAGATTGAGTAATGAGCATCATTCCCGTAGCATTTATTTTTTGTGCTTTTTCCCATTCTTCCTTTGAGATTTCTTCCAGGTTTTTAAACCCGTCTCTCGACACCGCATTGTTTACGAGCACATCTATGCTGCCAAAATCATTATACACACCGGCTATCAGCGTGCGAATAGAACTTTCTTCCGAAAGATCCAGTGCTCTTCCAAAGGCTTTAATACGCTGGTCCTGCAGTTTCGTGGCAAGACGCTCACAATCATCCACATTCCTGGACGCTATGATAACAGTAGCACCTGCTGCTCCAAGTGCGCTGCAGATCGGCTTACCATACAAACCGGCACCCCCGGTTACCACTGCCACTTTTCCATCAAGTCTGAACATTTTCATCATTATTTATTTTGTGTTCCACAGCGCCGGAGTAATGATTTTTTCCGGAACGTTCCTGAATTTATTTTCTATTTCTACTCTTATATGCCCGGGCAATACTGGTGAATGATATAAACGCACATTATCCTGTACCTGCGTTGCATTTACAGCACCGAAGATAATACTGGTGATCCCGGGAAGGTCCCGTACAAAGGAAAATGCAAGCTGTGTAACGCTCATGCCTGCCTTGTCGGCAAGTTCTTTAAGCCCCCTGATATAATTGCCGGCTTCAGCAAGTTCGTTGCTAAGATTGTTGCAATCGAGAAAGATCAGTCCCTGTAAAAAAATACTTCTTGCGAAAACAATTTTGTCATGCTCTACCAACCTGTGTAGTACATTGTGTTGGATCAGCCTATGGTCAAGTATGTTAACAGGAACCTGGAAGACTTCTATTTCTTCAAATGGAATACAAAGTTCAACTTCCGAGGGATGAAATATAGAAATCCCTCCTTTACCGATCAGCCCGTCGGACTGCAGGTTTCGAAGGATTGACGGCAGTATTTTCAGTATCTTGTCAAGAGGCTGCCCTGGTCGTTTATGGAACAGGGCAATGTCTATGCTCCCGGGGTTAAGTTCATCCAGCGATTGCTTCACACTCTCATAAACTTCTCTTCTTGCAGCTTCAGGATCATCCAGATTCTCATTGCTGATCCGAAACTTGGTTACGATAGAAGCAGTATGATCGCTTTCCTGCCGGCAATACGACCCGATTATTTTCTCTGCATCTCCATAATGCCTTGCTATATCGAATGTGTTCACTCCCAGATCAACTGCCTTTTTTATGATTTCTATGGCTTTGGCATTGCCGGGTTTTCCTTCCATATTGGAAATACCGTACTCCATTCCCAACGCTACAGTTCCCAGAGTAAGCGGGGAGATATTTAATCTGTTACTATTTATCATACCATTGATCATTAATGCTGAAAATTGAATTTGTACGGATACCTGGTTTCACTTCGCCGCTTATGTAAATCCAGTGCCCGCGCCAATGCACAATGGGCAGAGTGACCCTGGCAAGCGAATCATTGATCCTGTGACCCGATTCCCATGTATCTGTTTTCCCGTCGTACAACAGCACATCGTCCAGGATGCCAGGAAAGGTACTGGGATCAGTGTGCAGATTGGTTACGGCATCTATGCCGCCCCAAAACATCATTTTCCCATTCCCCAGAACCGGTACAGGGATACCAATACCCGCAACACCCCTGGGCATAGGAGCCAGTGTTTCCCATTTTACTTCTATTGCAGTGCTTTTTCTGGCGATCGTCAACCGGTAAGCATCATGCAATACACGCGAGTATTCCTGATTACCTGCACTGGTGTCGGTTCTCATTCCGCTGAACAAGTAAAACTGGTCATTAAAAACAGCACTGGATGCAAGTATTCTTCCCGGGCCCGGCATACACTCTGTTTCTTTCCATTCAGGTTGTAGTACGGCAAGGTCAAGCCAATATACTTTGTTAGAGGGTTCACCACTGTTGCCATTGCCACCTGCAACGATCAATATGTCTTTTAAAATGGCTCCGGTCATATTGGTCAATTCGGCCGGTAGATCAGGGTAGTATATTTTTTCAACCGTTCCGTTCCTCCAGATATAACCTGTTACTTTATTGCTGCAGGCTTTCTCATTTTGTCCCCCTGCAGTTATTACAATATCCCGGTATGATACAGATATACCGTATGCAGAAGGAAAATCCATTTTCACATCCTGTTTTTCCCACTTGTTTTTATTGAGAACATAAATATGATCATAGAAACGTTTTTTACCTCCTTCCCATGGGTATTTGTCCGGGAAATTTGCTCCTCCCAAACAAATTAGCTTTCCGTGGCTCGTTCCTGCAAACATACCCGCCCATCCCTGTTTATCCGGTAAAGAAGGAATGGGATCCATGAAATTTTTATTTTGTGCCGGTACATTACCTCTTTGTATTAATATATTAGACATCAGCATCAATAAAATGAGTAAGGATCTGTTTTTTATTTATCATAGTGAAATATCGTTTAAGGAAACTGATAATACAACTCCCGGACCTGGTTCGGCATATCCACCGGTAACGATCAATGAGTTTTGTAAGAATGTAAGATTACTGGTGAGCGGAACTCCCGTATGTATAAATCCCGCCAGTTCTCCGCCGGGTGATAACCGCTGAATACCGCTCATGCCATAGTGGGCAACATAAATGAACCCTTTCGAATCTACCGCCAGTCCATCCGGCAGGTTATCCACTTCTTTTCCCGACAGGTTATAAGGAAGATCCCTGCACCACACTGCTTCCGGTTTACCAGTTGTAATACAAAAGCACCAGACCCTGTTCTTATAACTTTCCGCTACATACATCCTGGTCTGATCTGCAGATAAAGCAATCCCGTTAGGATAGTCAAGGTCCGATATAAATATATGCTGAGAGCGGTCTTTTCGTATAAGGAAAATATTTCCCTTGTAACGGACTGAATCGGAAAAAAAGATATTGCCGTTATTGTCTGCTATCACATCGTTTGGAACATTCACAATAGTTCCGGCACACTGTTTTTCCACTAAAGTAATAGAAGATCTTCCACTCGCATCGAATTGAAAAAGACTTCCGGATCTACTGTCACAAACCAAATGCGAACCATCGGAAAGGATAAACTGACCGTTGGGACAGCTGCTTCTGGCCCAGTCTGTAATATTTCCTTCAGGAGTGATCTTTTTTATCCAACAGCCGGCAAGGGTTGTAAAATAAATGGTTCCGGCACTATCTGCCACCGGCCCTTCCGTGTAATAGTCCTGGTAACAAAGTATTTTAATATTGGCTTCTATTTGTTTTGAGCTTTCGGACATTGTTTTCTTTTTACATGATCTTTTCAAAAGGAAACAGGGGTATGCGCCTGTTTCGGTAAGTGAAACGTGTCATGTCGGCTTGTGTAACACCCGGGGTATCCAGTTTTACGATGGTATTACATACGCCGGCATATGCGGCGATAGGAGCATTTACTCCTTTTGCAACGATCAGATCATAGTCTGAAGGGATGATATCAAATGCCATCAATTGTTGCAGGCTAAAGGGAGGTACTCTCAGGGACGTCAGCAAAACCGTATTCCCGTTTTCAGTTTGAACAATGGCAATGGGTCCCATGTCAAAGCTCATTTGTCCGCCATGCCTGGGTTCTCTTTCATAGAATTTGCCATCACACAGCTTCCGGATCAATACCATTCTTTCTGCTGTACTGTCTCCTATCCGGATGCGCAGGCGGTCACCAACGTACACCTTCGAAAGTCGCTTAACAGAAGCGGGGTCGTGTATACAAATAACGAAACGACCCACTTGGGCTGCTTCGAGGGTATCTAACAAAAAGCTACTGTTGCCCGGCGCCCCGCCACCTACATTATCTCCCATATCCAATAGTAATATCGGCTTTGATAATGCCTGTATTTGTGTAAGCAGTGTATCAATTTTAATTTTTTTACCATTAAACCTTGTATGGATACTAAGAACAAAATCCTTTATTAACATTCCGGCACTTTTTGCCAGGAACCTGTTATTATCTGTAACCACGATGATTGAGCTTCCCATCTCTTCCACATCTGCATAAGGAAAGCCCAGTAAGATGCTTACAGATAAAATACCCGCTTGTTTAGACAACTCCTCTGCATATCGGTAAAGTCCACGGCAGGGTTCTTCGGCTGTAAATTGTTGTTCTATGCTGATGGCAATCGGTAAATCTGTTTTTACCTGGACGGGAACAACCTGTTTGAGGAGTTTTTTCACCATCAGCATGGCCGCTTCTCTGCCGGTTTGACGTTGATCTATATGCGGATTTGTATGGTAAGCAATAAGCGCATCCGTTGCCGCTATCATTTTATCGCTGCAATTCGCATGGGGATCCAATGTTCCGATGGTTGGTATTTCCGGTCCCAGCTTTTTTCTCAGTAGAGAAAGCCAATGACCATCCATGTCAGGCTCCTGTTCAGCAACCGCGGCGCCGTGAAGCGCTACCAGGCAACCGTCTACAGGTAGTCTTTTATTTAATTCACCGATCATTTTCTCCAGTAATACATGATATGTTTCCGCCGAAAGCGGTGCGCCGGGAACAGCTTCCGCAAACATAACCGGCACCACCTCTATGTTATTTTCTTCTAATACCTCCTTCATCCCGCCGATCTCGTGATGTGCTGCCGAATACTCCTGGCAGATCGCCTCTCCTGTTAACCAATGCGAATGGGTAAAGTCACTGATCGTTGTGTAACCTTCAATAAAGGTATTCGACTCATGATAGATCCCTAATAAAGCAACCCGAAGCATAAGCTATATTTTTTTATATGCGATGGCGTCCACTTCAAACTTCAGGAGATCTCCCAGGCAACCAATGAGCGTAGTCCGGGCAGGAAATGGGGGCGTGAAATATTCCTTATAGATTTCATTGAATTCCTGCAGATATTCCTGTTTGCCGACATAGTTACGAACCTGTATGACGTCGGCAAGGGTTAGTCCGGCTGATATGATTATCCTTTTCAGGTTTTCGAACGATCTTCTGCACTCACCCGGAAAATCATCCACTACAATATTTCCCTGGAGGTCAACAGACGCCTGCCCGGAAACAAACAGGTATTCTCCCGCCATTACTCCCGGAGAAAATGGGAGAAAGCTTTTGGGAACATGCTCCCCCCGGATTATTTTTATACGCATAAAAAAAATTGATAGGTAATAAAGATATTTTAGCAGATCATAAATAATTCATGTTTTCTTTTAAAGATTTATTTAATTCAAGTTCATTAAAAATATCAGGGTCATAAAAAGAGAGAGCCCCAAAGGCTTGCTTCAATTGCCCTGCAGAACGACCACCCACAAGAACAGAAGTTGTATAGGGCTGGTGCAATGCCCATACAAGGGCCAGGTGAGATGTTGAATAGCCTGTAAGCGCCGAGATCTTTTGAAGCTGATTAAGCCGTTGAAATGAAGATTCATTAAAATAAATATCCTGATGTCCCTTAATCAGTGAAAAGCGGGTATTGTCTTCTACGCCATTTTTATATTTACCGGTAAGAAATCCCGCTCCAAGCGGGCTATACGTTACGATTTTAATATCGTGATCAACAGATATTTTTATGATCTCTTTATTAATGTCTCTTACTGCAAAGTTGTTATTGTTTTGGATAGTTCTGAATAAATTAAACTCGTTGTCTTCCTGCAACTGAATGGCTCTTCCCAATTGCCCGGCATTAAAATTACTTACCCCGGGTATTTTTATTTTTCCAACTTTTATAAGATCATTAAGCGTATGTAATGCATCAATATCCTCAATAGTAGCATCCCAACGATGTAAATAAAACAAATCTATAGCCTCCGTTCCCAAACGCTCCAGGCTTTGATCTACAGATTCTATAATTTTTTTCGAGGTATAAGGAGGAAGGATTTTGGTTGCTATGAGTAGGGAGCCGGATACCGAACGGCGGTCGGCTATCCAGGATCCAATGATCTTTTCAGATGCTCCATCACCATAGGCAGCAGCGGTATCAAAAAAAGAGACCCCGTTTTCTACCGCATAATCCATTAATGAAAAAGAGGCCTGCCGGTCTATTTCCCTTCCAAAAGTTACGCATCCCAAGCCAATAGTACTAAAGGGTTTATTAGTAAGCGAGGTAAGTGTTCTTTCCATTTTCAATTTTGTTTATAAGAAAGCCGGTACATGATTACTCCGGCTCTATATATTTAGGCTTAACTGCGATCAGGAAAACAATACTGATTATTATTGTTAAAGCTGCAATTTGATAAATAGCGCTCAGATTAATATGTAAGTCACGCAGCGCTCCTCCTGCATATAATCCTATGCCGCCAATAATGCAGGCCACTAAATTCAGGATCCCATATCCGGTAGCCCGGTAGCTTGGATATGCTATGAGACAAAGGATAGGCATCATATTAGTATCAATAAAAGACTTGGTGAGTGAATAAAGCATAAAGCATATTACGGCGACAGGAAGAATGCTGGTGTAGCTTGCAATAAAAATACCTGGCGCGGCAATACATAGCCCAATAGCAGGCACAAGAATTCTTGCACGGGGATTGGAGCGACTCCACCGGTCTGCCCAATATCCCCCTAGTAATAATCCAACAATAGCAGCAGGATATAAATACCCCGTGGCATATAAGCCCGCCATTGCCTGGGTAAGGTTGAAATGTTCCTGGAAATAGGTAGGAAGCCAGCCTACTACCAGCCATGCTACTGTTCCGAGTAAGCCCCATGCAATAAGTACAAAAATATATGACCTCAGCTTAAACAGCACTTTGACAGAATGAAAGAAACTGACTTTATCCCCGGCTTTTTCCGGAGCAATATTAAGTTCGTTCTTTGGCGCATCTTTCAACGTAAAGGAAAGCATAACTGCATAAATAACTCCAAAGGCTCCGAGAATAATAAAAATCGTATTCCAATGATGATGCTCTGCTACCCAGCCTCCCACAAAACCCAGTCCTGACCCAACCATAATGCCAACCATGTGAATTCCCACGGCTAATGAACGGGTGGTATTCCGGTGATACTCCACGATTAACGAAAGCGCCGCAGGAATATAACACGCTTCGCTTATCCCCATCAATGCACGTGTTATCAGCAGGTGATTAAAGGTTGTTGAATAAGCAGTCAACCAGGTAACCAATGACCACAGGAACAGGCTTGCAATAATTACCACGCTACGATTAGACCGGTCTGCAAGAAATCCGGCAAACGGACTGGCGATACCGTACACCCATAAAAACACAGACGTAAGCAGGCCAAATTGAGCATCAGACATGGGAATAGCCTCAACTATGGACACTCTCATGGTAGTGATCATAATGCGATCCAGGTAATTCAAACATCCCACAATTGCCAGTAGCACCACTACGAGCCATGCCCGTTTGGGTAACTTTGATCCCGGACGTCTAACAACTAATCCCATCTTAAAAATTCCTTAGCTATTAATAATGAATTGGGAAATGGATTCTATCTTTTCCAGTATTTCTCTTACCTGGTCATCCTGCCATTCTTTTTGAGCATTTCCTAATGGCTCTATTGTTTGCCCGATATCAATGTTGTATTTTAATAACATCGCCTTCCTGAAAAATGTCCAGGCGTTGGGTAAAACCAATTCAATTATTTTCTGAAAGGCAAGCATAAACTCCTTGCCAAGTGTATAATTTCCATTCACAAATTCTGACATTACGTACTTACATTCAACCCCCCAGATATTATAGAATGTACCAATGGCCCCCACTGTTCCACAAAGGGTAGCGTGACAAAACAATTCATCAGAGCCACTAAATAATTTCAGTCTTTCGCCTGCCTGGTTATAAACACTACTGATATTTAACAACTGGTTGGTTGTTAATTTCATCCCGGTTATATTGGGAATGTTGAGTAGCCTTTTTATGAAAGCATGTACGTTGCCGGGAATGGAATTGTCTCCTAACTGGTAGGGGAAAAAGGGAAGGCTGACCGATTCAGCAATCTTACCGTAATGAGCCAGTGCAGTGTCTGCATTTCCTGTATAATAAACAGGCGGTACCGAAGAGATTCCATCAACGCAGCATTTTTCAGCATGTTGTGCCAACCGGATGGATTCTGCTGTGGTAAGCGATCCCACATGAACGATAACAGGAATTTTTCCTGCTGAGATTTTACTTACTACTTCCGTTATCTTTTTTCTTTGCTCTTCTGTAAAGAGTAAACCCTGTCCGGTAGATCCCAGGATATACAAACCATCCATCTGCTGGGAAATCAGTAATTCAACCAATTTCTCTATTTCTTCATAAGCCGGCTCACCGTTATCAAGAACGGGGGTAAACATTGCAGGCCACAGGCCTTTGAATTTCTCTTTCATCTATAATCCTGTTTTAATTGCTATTTTTTATTTGAGATATAATGTGTTCGAATGTGTCTTTTACATGATCAAAATAGCTACTGTTTGATCTTTTTGCCATTTTTGCTGCTGAAACCGGGTCTTTGAAACCATGACCTGTAACCAAACAAACCATGTGCTCTTCTTTATCTATTTCCCCGTTTTTTAAAGCATTCACTAATCCTGCAAAGGCAACAGCTCCGGCAGGCTCGCAAAAGATCCCGCCTTTATTTGCGAGAGTTTCCTGACATTCATATACGAGTTCATCTGTCACAATATGCCCATTACCTCCGGTAACTTTGCAGGCAGTTAAGGTTTCATTCCCATCAATGATGTTTGGAACCTGTAGTCCGCTTATGGTCGTTGAGCTTTTATAAACAGGCTGTGCTTTATTCGAGCCGTTCCTGAGAGGGCCGGCAATAGTATCATTACCGGTGGGTTGCACGCAATGTATGCCAGGTGTGGTAAAATCAGACTGCACTTCTTTCCATTTTTGAAATCCCTTTGCCAGAGCCAACGTTAATCCACCTCCGCCTGCAGGGGAAAATATATGCCCATGAAATGTGGGAATTGCTTCAGCAATTTCATAAGCAATGGTCTCCACACCAGCCATCCCCAGGGGGCTGTATTGATAGGCACTTATTTGAACAGGACTGCTGAAACTTTCCGCAATTGCACTCAAACCATTCATTACTTCACCGGTAACGCCGGGGTCTATACCGAAACCTTTTATCATTAACGTTTCAGCCCCGTAGGCCTGCATCTGCTGCATCTTTCCTGTGGGTGCGCCATCTACAATGCATATATAACATTTTATTCCGGCTGCCGCACAATATGCAGACAATGCTGCGCCTGTATTTCCGCTGGAGGTGGCTATACAAAAATTAATATTTCTTTGTGCCAGGCCGGATACCGCACATGCAGCAAATCTATCTTTATAAGAGCCTGAGGGGTTTACGATTTCAAGCTTGAAATATAAATTTTCAAGCCCCAGTAATGCACTCAATTGGGGGCATTTCACTAAAGGAGTATTGCCTTCCCCTAAACTGTATCTGGACTCCTCCCTGATCTGAGGCAGTAGGTGACTGTATTGCCATATTCCTTTCATTTCAAAACTCATTCGGGAATTGAAGTTTTTTTGTTTTATACGCATTAAAATTGTGAAAGAAACCGCCATCCACAAGTATGGAAGTACCCGTTATAAACGAGGCTTCACGGGATGAAAGCCAATAGCATACATTTGCTATTTCCCCCGGATTGCCTGCTCTCTGAAGAGGCGCGCTATCATTCATCTGATCATTTAGCTGTTCACTTATATTATTACCTGATCTATCTTTATAGTCACTGCTCAGGTTTGTTTCAATATTACCCGGGTTAACGGCTACAACTCTTATACCTTTTAGACCATACAAAACTGCCAACTCGTAAGTAAGACTTTCTATACCTCCTTTGCAGGCGATATACGCAGGACTATTGCCACCTGCTCTTTGCGACATTACGCTCGAAATATTTATGATTGTGCCCCCTGTTTTTTTTTCTTCCATTGCTGCAGCAACATATTTTGCCAGGAATGCCGGTGCGGTTAAATTGATCCGGAGTGTTTTTTCCCAATGCTCAAGAGATATAGTACGCATGGTTTCTATAGTACGCCACGCTGCATTATTGATCAGAACATCTATACGACCCCATTTTGCAATGCTTTGTTTAACGATATTTTCTATATAATGGATGTCTTCTAAATTCCCATGACAGATGAGGCAATCAGACTGGTATCTTTTTTCCAGAATTTCCACTGCATTGTTCAACCTTTCACGGTCAATATCCGACAAGGCAATACAAAAATTATTCTCTGCGAACTTTTTGGCCGTAGCCAATCCAATTCCTCCTGCAGCGCCGGTGATGATGACCACTTTTTTATTTTCCATTGGCTTATAATATTTTTTATCCGGACAATAACGTCAGTTTATAATTACTTTCCCCGGTTCAACAATTGGCAATATTGATCCTAAGGCGTCTCCCTTTTTTACATGAACAGCCACCCGCACCGATAACACTATTCCCTCTATATCTGCAAGTATAGCTGTGGATCCACCTGTAAAAGGATCTATTATTTTCCCAAATAGTTCGCCATTTTTAATTGGTTCGCCGGTAGTTTTTTCACATACAAATATCCCTTCGCAAGGCGCCGGCATTTTACCCTGGAAATAGCCGCTGTCTGGTCTTGGATCTTCAACCCAAAATCGCTTTTCCGAAGTAGTGATTTCCACCTCACCTTCCGCCATCTTCAGATATTTCAACATATTTATAAATCCTTCTTTATACGTTTTAACTACTTTTTTTCTAATTCCCGAACCACCTCCATATTCAAGATAAATAGCAGGTACATTCGCATCACGTGCCACTGAAAGTGTTCTGCCATTCGGATGATGATCAGTACCCCAGATCACAGGCATGTTACAGGCTAATGCCAGTGCTCTTTGCTTATCGAGTATTTTCCCGGAAGGATGTAACATGAACCCGGCCATCGGATGAATATGATGTGCAAGCCCGCCTGTATGCATATCTATCAAATAATCGGATGCTTTGATTAGTGTGCTTACTTCGAATGCATTTTTTTCTGAGGCCGATCCTTCCGGCTTCCCGGGGCATATTCGTGCAAGGTCTAATCCATCTTCTCCATAGCGGCTGCTCACCATGTAAGCCGTGGTGTTTACCATTGGAACAATTGTCACACTTCCTGAGGTCAACATTTGGGGTAGTTCATCAATTATCTCCAGGGCAGCCAACATAGGCTCATACTCATTGCCATGAACACCGGCAAGGACAAGAACACGAGGACCTTCTTGTTGAGAATTTATGGTATAATGATTTATCATGCGAGTGTTCTACTTTTTATACGCAGGTTGGTGCTTTCGGATCGAAAATCCCTATTTCCCGAAAAAAAAGCTGTGCCATTTGACGATGACCGGTACCATTCGGATGCAACCGATCATCGAGCCAGTTTGAAAAAATCCATGTATTTCCTCTTTCAGACATGGTCTTTCTCCAATATTCCCAATGGTCAATCAAGATCACCTGGCCAGACGATGCAACCTCCCGTATCATCTCCACATACGATTCTATTGTATTCCTCTCCGGTGATTCTTCCAGGATGATCACCGAAGGTGTATGCAGTACCGGAATCGCATTCATATTTCTCACAGCGTCGACCAGGCTATTCATATTCTGCTTAAAAACATCCGGGCTCACTTGAATAGATTGTGCACAATCGTTGGTCCCAAACATCAGGGAAACCACATCAGGGTTAAACTGTCGGATACGCCACTGGACATCAGCCAATATTTCCGTCGTTCTATGTCCACTGATTGCCGTGTTAATCACAATATCGCGCCTCCTATTCAACTCATACCGGATACGTTCGGCGGCTATCTGGTCATAGGAACGCATACCGTGGGTATGTACTGCTCCCTGTGTGATGCTATCACCTGTAAATAGCCAGATCAGAGGTTCTTTATCTGACAAAAGAGATCGCAACCTTTTTTTATCGTCTTCCGCCAAAACAGAAGTATTGATATCTGCCGTCACCCGATTCGAAAAAAATATCCCGCCGGATAATATAGCCGATTGTTTGACAAACTCCCTCCGTGTATTCTTAACTAATTTCATTCCTATATGATATGATTGTCTAAGCTCAATGCATTATTTTATGAATGCAGTAGTACCATCTGCAACCATTTTTACCGATGAAACCATTGTACCGCCTCCTGCATATCCACCCCATAACTTCAAACGGTACCTGAATTTCGCACCAACAGGAACCGTGATGTGCCAGCTTGATACAGGTGTTTCGTCACTTGATTGAATAGCCTGAATCGGCGAATTAACTGAAGCTCCGTTCCCCTGTTCAATAATTATTTCAGGCGTACAATACTGCTTATCATTAAACCTTCCGGTTACACTGAGTATAAAGCTACTATCACGGGTCGTGTTATGCAGGATGTTGGAAGTGTATGTCTGAAATGGTTCCCGACGACTGATACTACCTGCTTCTGTCACAATTCTGCCATGCGGTCCAAAGCTCGGAATCCAGCTTTTCCGACGAATATTAAATCCATCCTCCGATCCCCAAAACAATCCTGCTCCCCCCATGCAGATCAGGTGTCCGTCACTTACCCCTGCAAACATACCGGCAAATCCTTCTTTGTCGGGAATTGAAGGCAATTTGCACCATGCTAACTGATGTTGGATCTGACTGAATGTTAATTGAGGAAGAAAGAAGATCAACAATATGATCAGTAAACGCATCAATTTCTTTAAAAATGTAAATAGTGTAGGTTCAGTCATATCATCCTTTAAAGCATAATTAAAATCTATATAGCCTTCCGCTATTGGTTCCTTGGTTGAGCTAAATTTCTTCACATTCTCCATTGATCATTCCAATAATAACCGTACAGATCTCCACACATCTATACTTGTCAGTTTAACCTTTTAAAACCACTATGGCATACAGGGCCTTCCAATAACCCATACACGTCTCTTCCCTCCTCGCACTGTTTCACAAGTTCAAAAACCTTTTTCAAATCCTTAAAGTAGCTCTCCAACACCTGTTCAGTATGGGAAATAGAAACATAAAAAGTAGTTGTTGCCAGATATCCCTTCTTTAGCATTTCCTGTGTAATAAGCGTTTTATAAGCCAATGCATTTCCGCTATCGAAACTAAATGAAATAAGAGCCGGAAGACCTGTGATTTTTATGGGAAGATTATACTCAGATGCCATGTTCTTCCAATTCTCAGCTATTAATTTGCCGGATTCAGTAATAGTAATCCACGATTGCTCCCTTTCCATTATCTCAAGTGTTTTAAGTGCTGCAGCCGGACCGATCCGTTCTGTCCAGAATGTGCTGCTGATAAAGGTTTTTTGAGCTGCTTCCATTACTGACCTTCTACCAGCTACAGCAGTGATGGCATAACCGTTTCCTAAAGCCTTTCCAAACACTGCCATATCGGGTTCAACTCCGTATAGTTTATGCAAACCGCCGAAAGTTTGTCTAAATCCAGATGTACATTCATCAAAAACCAAAACAATGTTTTTATCATTGGCAAGTTTCCTTACTTTTTGCAAGAAGTTATCTTCAGGAGGAATATTTCGGGATACTTCCATTTTTATTACCCCGATATGCTGCGTATTAACTAATCTTTCAAGTTCCTGGTAGTTATTATAAGCAAAAGGGAAGACTGTATTTTTCAAGCCTTGAGGTACCCCATTAGCCTCAAGTCCCGTCAGCAGGTGCCCGGCAAGGTTTTCATCAGCGTTCAGGTTAGCGGAAAGATACCAGTCGTGCCATCCATGATAACCGCAAATCGCTACGTTATCCTTTCCGGATGCAGCTCTCGCAATACGGATGGCAATGGCATTTACTTCACCTCCGCTTCTTGCAAAACGAACCATATCGGCCCATGGATGAAGCGCTATCAGTCTTTCGGCAAGATAAACCTCTTCAGGACAATTCAGTGTGGCCATATTCCCATTACGTATGGCCTGCATTGCAGCGGCATCTACTTCTTCATGCCCATATCCCAAAATATTTGTTCCAACGCTCATGGTACAAACATCAGTAAACGCTCTTCCTTCTAAATCCCAAACCTTGCATCCCTTTGATTTAGAAAAATAGGATGGCCAATATTCAGGAAGAAACATTTCTGGCCGCTTGGATAGCAACATCGTTCCGCCTGGTATAAGCATCTTCGCTTTTTTATACAGTTCTGTACCTTTATCTTTCATGAGTATTTCAGTTCAAAATGCTTCAAAATGTTTATCAGGCACTTTAATCTTTAAAAATTAAGTTCATGCCTTTCTAAGAACAATTCAGGCTGGAAAAGCAACGATTTTTTTTTGATCGTATGATCGCTCAATCGCATATAGCAATTCTAAAATTTTATGATCATTTTCTAAAGAATTCACAAATGGTACCCTCCTGCAAATTGCATTTAGAAAGCATCCAATATTATGTTCAACGGCATATTTCATATATACATGATGCATATCGGGAGGAACAGAAATAATGAACGCATTTGCTTGTGTTTGATTAACAGCCTCCTCAAATGAAGCAAACGTTTGAATGGCATATTTTTTAACAGCTTCGTTTCGTCTGGTACTACTGATATCAAATCCAAATTTTTTTTTATGTCTTAATGCCATTAAATTCCGGATTCGCCTTTTACCCATCGATCCCAGACCAATAACCAATATTGTAAGATCCAGCTTTACCATTTCATCCACTTTGCCTCTTTTAAATACTATTCCAGATATTAAAAATTGAACACGTTATTTACGTTAGATCCAGCTTAAACCATCTGATATTTGATACCATTTTTTCATAACACCAAAAAGCTATGTGTATGCAATTATCGGGCAGGACAGTGATCCATGGGGCGCCAAATTTAAGCTCGTTAAAATCATGCACCATATTGTCCGATCGGTGTGTCAGATGTGCTGATTGTGCCCCCCACAAAGGGAATTCTTCCTCATTGATCCATGCATCACTGTCCAGCCTCGAAATGTTTACCCATAATCCCGGCTTGTCTATCCTGCGATAAACACTTAACAATCGTCCGTCAGGCAGGGCTGTAATTGCCATTGTTTGCCCCTGGATATTGGTAGAGCGTGGCAACAACCAGGTTCTGCCGCCGTCATGGCTTATAGTGTAATGGTTGGGCAGATCTTTTCCTTGTGCTTCGTTATAAGCCCATGCAACTGCTATTAATACATTACCGGCTAATTCAATAATTTTACTTTCCCAATAAATAATATGGTCTGCACTACCATCCATAACATCCATATACTCCGGCCATGTCTTGCCCTGATCTGATGAGACAAACGCTACCATCTTCATCCCGCTTGGAGAATAGCCTTCCCAACTGCGCCAGGTGGAAGTAGGCCAAAGCCAGCGCCCATCGCGTAACACCACAATCGGGCTACACAGCTCAAAGGAAGGTCCCACCAACGGAGGCTGTATACGTTCAGGCGCTTGCCAGGTCTCACCACCATCAATAGATCTGACAAGGAATATATCGGTAGGCACAAAACCGATGTTTTCAGGATTAGCCAAACCTTGTCCCGGGTAGGGGGACCTATGGCTTCTTACCGCGATTGCCACGACTTCGCCATTGGCAAGTGCGGTTATCCTTGCACAATTGGAATACTCCCCGAGTGTTCCTTCCCGGAAATACGGAACCGGCTCACTCCAGGTCTCGCCATTGTCTGTAGACCGACTTATATAACTATTCAGGTTTGCAGCTTCAAATGCTTCACCTATAGCAAAGGAAGCCAATAACTCCCCGTTCGGCAATCCCGCGATTGACGGAAAATAGGCTTGTCTACTATAGACATGCGGAATGGGGTTTCTATAAATCAATCCCGTTGGATAGATAGGACTATTCATTATCGTCATTTAAGCATTTCAATTAGCGGACAAACCACCGGATGGCATAATTGCCATTATTCCGTGTGAATTTCAAGGCGTAAGGATCGACCAGCCACTGTGCTACTAATCCGTCGGTGCGGGGCATCAGCCAACCAAAATCCCATCCCTCGCTTCTATATTTCAGCGGGATTGCCGGGGCTACTCTCACCACCGGGTGCGACGCCGCGATGAACAACCGTTGATCGCTATAGTAATAGGTGGACCCGCAGTGTATAAATACTTCGTGATCGATAACAGCCTCTGAACCCAAGTCAGCGCACAAGCCGCTTATCCCGACTTTTATTTCCTTTCCCTGCTTAAATGCGTCCACCAAAGCTGCTATTGATCCGGCCATGGGTTCACCTTGCTCGTTATTCGCAAAGACCTCTTGCCATTCATCGCAGGCCCAAAACCGATAAACCTCGAAATCATACACAAAATTGCTGCTTGGCGCATTTGATCCCGCATCCCAACTATCGAATTGGTGATATTTCGGCATATTGGTATGGTCATCAAGCGGCGATGCCCCGATATTTCCTGACGGCGACTGTCCATCCAGGTACGGACGTGCAATCGCCTGATCTGCATTCTGGTTATATAGAAAAAAAGACATGGACGGCCTGGGTCCAAACCCGTTTGGCAACTCAATCGGTTGACGCAAATTGATGATACCCGCTACCCATCTGTTATCCAATAAATAAGTTACCCTAAAGTCGGCTACTTCTTTCACCTTTTCCCGATTTGCTGAAGACGTATCAATATGCTCATGATGGTAGAATTCCGTATAGACTCTCACGTCCGCCGCGCGTTTGACAGCCGAAATCAGATCAGTTTCGCTCCCCGAAACAACTTTTCGGTCTTTATCCAATTCAAGTAGGCAATTCCAGTTTGCTTTCATATTGATCAACTGTATTTTCGGCGTATTTCAGCGTTTAGTTTTTGCTGGTAATCCCTTTTTTTCTCTCGGTTTTCCGTGGCAGATTTACCATAGTAAATTAATCCGATCGCCTTCCTCGTACGCGAAGTGCTGCGGTTGCCGTCTGCACGGTGAACCGTCAGTGCATGATGTACTACTAAATCGCCCGGTTCGGCCTCCACCACCACCTCTCGCCGGATATCCCCATCGTCATAGTCTGTGATACCCTGGGAAAAACCCAGTGTTTCGCTCCTACCGTGAGGCCGCATCCCAGTCAGATGTGAACCTCTGAGATAGCGTAGGCAACCATTCTCTTTATCGACCCGTTCAAGTGGCAACCACATGGTCAATGCGTTGGCGGGCTCAATCATAAAGTAGTAACCATCTTGGTGGGGAGGGGTTGGCTTTCCTATTTTCGGAGGTTTATTGAAAAAATCCAAATTTTTGCCATCCACGTCTTCTAAAAGCAGTTGTTCTGCAAGCTCACTAAACTTTCCACTATGCAGCATATTGTTAAAGAAAGGAGCATCTGCGGTGATATCAATGAGTTGTTTGAGCGAATCTGAATTTCCTTTTTCCTCGTAGAAGGCCCGTTCCGGTGGTAGTTTTGGAGCTACTTGTTCGATATACTTATTGAGGGTTTCCCTAATTTCCTCAAATTCAATTTCCGTCAAGAAACCACGCAATACGACATAACCATCATTTTGAAAAGATGTACGTATCGCAGCAAAATCAATTTGTTTTTTCATACAGTCAATTTATTTTTTCATGCGATGTTATGATCAATAGCCTGGATTCTGTTCGACCAAAGGTTCCAAAGCGAGTGTCACTTCCGGGATCGGGAAAAGTAAAAGGTAATCCTGTCCTGCCCGGCTTTGTAAAGAAGGTACCAACTCGAATGCTTTCCCAAACCGGACCAGATCCCACCACCGCTTTCCTTCGAGCAAAAATTCGAAAAGCCGTTCCTGTAAAATTGCCTCATCATTTTGTTCTTTGTTCCCGGACACAAAAACATGATCAGCATAATGCGGACCATAGGCACGTTGCCGTATGGCATTGATATCGTCGGACGGATCCATACCAAGCGCATTTTTTATTTCAGCCCGCAATAACAAAACATCCGCATAGCGGTACAATACCACGTCGTCCAGAAAAACCCTGCTACCCCCCACTACTGTGCCTTTGAATTTGTAAGCGAGTGTGGCGTAGAAAGTAGAGTCTCCACCTCCGTTCTGCGTAAATATCTGGAAAAACGAACCGTCTCTCCTTTGATCGTCTTTAGTGAATTGGTCACAGATTTCCGGGCGCGGTGTCCAATATCCACCATTCGGACTTGGGGCTCCGATTTTGTCTCTTGACCAGGCCGATATATTGGGTGGAATAGCGGGATGGATATACATAAACCGGCTTTCCCTGCGATCTGTTGCTACTGTTACCTCTAATTCGGAAAAATTTATCGCCATCATGATTTCCTTATTCCCCTTATTAGTATATCCAAAAATATCCGCAAAATTATTAAGCAAGGCCACATCGCTTTGTTCAGCATTGTTTAAAGCAGCTAATGCCGTATTTAAGTCTGCATCACCGCCGTTCATCCGCTTAGCCGTCCAAAGGAACACGTCCGCTTTCAGCATGTTGGCTGCAGGTTTAGACCATGTATTTCTTTTAGCAGCAAGATTGGCTGTTGGATAAAGCCCAAGTGCACGATCCAGGTCTTCTTTTATGAATGTAAAGATCTGCGAAACAGGTGTACGTTCCCGTCGTATGACCAGCGGATCTACCGACTCAATGGGCTCAGTGACCAATGGCACATCCCCCCAGGTTTTTGCCATAAGGAAATAGATGAAAGCCCTTGTGGTATAAGCTTGTGCCAGAATATCATTTTTTACCGCGTCGGAGCTGAATGTAATATTCGGTACATTTTTAATGATCAGGTTCGCATGGTGGATGACACTGTACAGATTTTGCCACGTGGTATTTCCTCCATTATATGTAGCAGCAGAATTAGTCGAATTTAGAGTATTGTCATAGTAGAAATTAAAATCAGCTACTGCACCCAAATAACTTGGTCCCATGACATCGCTTCTCCCCTCTCCCCAACAAAAAAAACTGGATGAAGCTGGCACACGCATACGGACGTACATTCCATACAGACCTGCTGTGGCATCATTCTCTGTTTTCCAGAAATTAGCATTTGAGATCTCGCTGACGGGTTCCAGCATGAGTTGCTTCGTACAGGAATATAAGAAGCATATCACCAATGTGAACAATCCTGTTCTTTTTATATATTTTCCCATAACTATTAATATTTTGACGTTAAAAGTTTGCTTTTAGTCCGAAAATGATATTCCTCGGCATCGGGTATCTTCCCATATCCTGATCTCCATCCTCTGGGATAACCCCTTTATAATTTGTAAAATAGTGAAGGTTATGTCCGGTAATGTTCAGGCGAATATTAGTCATTCCGATTTTTTTCGTCCACGTGGCTGGGAATGTATATGCAACCGTCACCTCGCGTAACGATAAAAAATCACCTCGCTCGTAATATTCAGAGTTTCCCCGGCTGATGTTGGCGGCATGGCGATCGGCCCAGTAAAGTTTCGGAATATCAGTGATATCACCCTGTTTTTGCCAGGATCGAAGGACTTCCTGTGATAGATTCTGGTCTCCTGACATTTGGGTAACTGTACTTGCCCGTCTGTAGTTAAACACCGTATGGCCTGTGGTATAGTCCATTCGAAGCGATAAAGAAAAATTTCTATAGGATACAGCATTGGCGAAACCTCCGGTCCAAACGGGATAGGTATTGCCCATATATACCCGGTCCCGCTCATCAATAATACCATTGCCATCCGCATCGAACCAATTCACGTCGCCGCCATATTTGGTTTTATCCGTACCGGGAACCAGCATATCCGTAGGTCCCTTGGCTGCTTCTTCGTCGGTGGCATAAATACTTACCTGCTTATACGCATAGAGATCTCCCACCGGGCTCCCCTCCTGTATACCGCCGAGCCAGGCATAATCACCCAGTGCCGGATCCCATACGTAAATCCCGCCGATACGATTGTTCTCAGCACCGTTGTTCGGTAATTTAAGCACCTTGCTCTTTACCTTTGCGGCATTGAATGAAATATCCCATTTTACCGGCGATGTGCTGGGCAGCAGGTTGGCGGAGATGTCAAGTTCCAGTCCTCTATTCTCAAGGCTTCCTAAATTTGTTGCGATAGCGGCGAAACCCGTTGAGTGGGGGAGCGTCAAACTCGTAATCAGGTTGTCGGTTACCCTGCGGTAATAATCGAACATGATATTGATTCGTCCGCTGAGTAGCCCGATATCAGTGCCGATATCAAAGGTTTTGGATTGCTCCCATTGCAGATCAGGATTGGCAAGGATAGAATTAACAATTGCGGGGCTACCACCATAGCGCGCACCAACGCTATATTGGCCGCCGGCCTGATACGGGCCGAGCCCGCTGATATTGCCGTTCACTCCATAGCTGGCACGTATTTTAAGACTTGAAAGGCTCTGAGGTAATGCCTGCCAGAAATCTTCTTTATGAACATTCCAACCGGCGGAAAGTCCCGGGAAAAATCCCCATTTATAATTGTTCCCCAAATTAGAAGCTCCGTCATACCTGCCATTAAGGGAAATCAGATACTTTTGATTGAAATTGTAATTGACCCTTGCAAAATAGCCGGCAACAATTTGCTTGGACTCCTGGCCACTGATGGCAACCATTTCAGCTGCGGCATTGAGAGTGGGGATCAGGTCTGATGCCGCCTTTCTCCCACTCGCACTGAGCGATTCATTCATTGTCTCGAAATAGGCAAACCCAAGCTTTGCTTCAAGATTGTGACTGCGGGAAAAAGTATTGTCATAAGTAAAAACAGCATCGGCCTGGTGCTGAAGTCGTTTGCTATGGCTTCCCGATGCGGAACGGTTGTCAACAAGTGTTGTAGGGCCGGACAAGTAGGCTTGGGTAAAGGACCTGGAATCTGCAGTATAAATCGATCTTGAGATTTGTGGTTCAAACACCAGGTTTGGTAAAATCTGCCACTTGCTACCAATGATGAGCGTAAGATTATCGGTGCTGTTTTTGCTGTTAATTTTTCCTAATATGTACTCAGGGTTTCCACTGCTGGCAGAGGGTCCAGGAGAAAGCGACCCATCCTCAAGCCTGTATTTTGCGGTGGGAGCTAAACCCATCGCCCAGAGAAATATGTTTTGACCCGAGGTTCCAGTATTAGACGAATTTGAATACATAAGCCGGCTATATATATCAAGATTGTCTTTTACCTTTATGTTTCCATTGATATTGAATGTTAATCGCTTATACCCCGTTGATATTGCAATTCCCTCGTCGCTTAAGTAGCCCAGACTGGTATTGAAGGTGGCCCTTTCACTGCCCCCGGAAACGGCAATATTGTGGTTATGCGAGACACCTGTTCGAAACAGGATATCCTGCCAATCGGTATTCTTAAAAATGATGGTTTTCGAGGGATCAACGGGATCAGGAACGCTTTCCCATCCTTCGTTCAATTTATATTGGTTTTCAGGTGTCAGGTATTGGGTGGTATAGGCTGTTTGGTTGCTGAGGTTATTGCCGGTACCCACGCTTGTTGCATCTGAGAGTCTTATCAGGTCAGCCGGAGACCTTTCACCTGTATTAGCAATACCAAGTCGTTGAAAATAAACGAAATCTTTTGCTGACAGCGGCTTGTAGCCGATATCCATGGAAGACAACGATAAATCGTAGCCATACTGAATGGCTATTCTGCCGGATTTTCCAGACTTGGTAACGATGATGACAACACCATTGGATGCCCTTGCTCCATAAATAGCTGTTGCTGCTGCATCTTTCAGCACCTGGATAGATTCAATATCGTCGGAGTTAATATCATCCATTCCATTCCTGAAAACGCCATCCACAATGTATAACGGCGCTGCGCCATTGGGATTATTGATCGAGGTTCCTCCCCGCACAATTATGCGAGGCGCTGCTCCGGGCTGTCCTGTAGTAGCCTGTACGCGTACGCCCGGCAGCGTACCTTGCAGCGCAGATGCGGCATTGGAGTAGGGAATGTTTTCCAGTACACGGGTATCTAATTTCGAAATAGATGTGGTAATGGTTTGGCGGGATTGTTTTCCATATCCTACAACGACCACATCGTCGAGAAGTGTTGATCTTGCTTCCAACACTACATTAATGACCGCTCTTCCTCGAATTGATAGTTCCTGTTCCTGAAAGCCGATAGAAGAGAATATCAGTGTTTGGTTTCCTGAAGGTACTGAAATACGATAATTACCTTCGCGGTCGGTTGAGGTAGCAGAAATGGACTTGCCTTTTACCCGAACGGTTACCCCCGGGAGTGGTTCGCCATCTATATTTTTTACGGTTCCGCTAATCAATGTTTGTGCGAATGCCGGAACAGCAAATACAGCAAATACCATTGAGAGGAACCCTTTGCAGAGTAGAGATCTGGCTTTACCAACCGGATCCTTGATAAATAACTGTTTAAAATTTCCCATAATGCATGTATTTTAGTTGATAGTGATTTATTTGAGAATTTTTAGAAAATAAATCGTTTTAGATTAAATCAGGCATAACATCTTATTTCAAATAAGCGGGCTAATGGATCGCCATTTGTTTTATTTATCGTGAGCCTCAACCGATCGGTAAAAACTGATTGAACGATATGTTCAACTCTTCGCTGGTAATTGTTTTCAGTTTGAACTATAGTTGTCCATTTATTACCAGTGTATGCTGAAATTTCATAATCACATATGGTCTCTGGCTGAGGTCCTCTTACCTGGTTCTGATATACTACATCCTGGGGGGAAATCCGTAAAAATCGATGCAAGCCGGTATCAAACACCAGAATAATATTGCTGATACGTATTTTACGATCCCATTCTAATTCGATATAAGGAGGGGGTCCCGACATCAGCGCCTGCCATTGATGGGACTGACCATCATTGATCTGTCTGTTAATCCCATCTATCACAAAATGTGGAGGTCCTTCTTTTGTCGCCAATGAGGCATTAACCTTCGAAGCTCTCGCCAAATCCTTACTATCTTCGTTACGAACATTAAGCATACTTTGGTCTTGAAGAAGCATGAGCTGTTGACAGACTTTTAAATGGTTCCTATCAGCAACTAATCCTTTAGGTGTCAATTTGTACCGGACACAGTAGGATACGGCGGTTCCGACAGCCTGTCCCATTGTTGCACAGGTTGCCATAACCCGTGTTGAAGATAATGCCACATGTGATACACTAACGTTGCGCCCTGCCATCACCAGGTTGGGAATATCCTTTGCGTACAACGAACGGAGAGGAATGGAATAGGGATTTTTCAGGGGGATTGATACAAGGGGCACATTGTCTGTTGTATTCATTCCGCCCGGCGGATGATCATCGAGGGGCCAGCCGCCATATGCCACCCGATCTTCAAATTGTTTCGCTGTTTGAATATCGTCCTGTGTCATGATGTAGTCGCCCACGATTCTTCTGCTTTCCCGCTTTCCGGGAATCATGCCCACCCATGACAGGGCCCAGTTGGTAGCATCAGGGTAATCGCCGGAGTTTTTAATATAATCCCACACTCCAAACAATGTTGCCAGCAAATCCCTCCTGTTCTTCTGCCCATCTTTCACCGAATCTTCCAATCCACCCAACTCTAACCACCAATAACCATATTCCAGGGATTCGATACCCCGATGCAAAAAATCCTTTGCACTATATTTTCTGGCCCATGACGGGGGACTAAATGGCATAGGCTTCCCGTGTTTTTGCGCCTGAAACAGGATGCTGTTACCCATTGTATGCTTATCTGCAGTCTCTACACCCAGCGATTCACTCCACTTAGATTTCGGTTCCCTGCCCAACATATAACTTGCCCCTGCCAAAGCCGCCAGCGTGGCATCTCCTGTACAATCCGCAAAATACTTAGCGTGAATTTCAAAAATCTCTTCTGTCGGTGAACAGAGGGCGGTTACATAATCTATATTGCTGCCTGATCTATGGACTCCCATGACCGCCGTGTCTAACAATAAGGTTATATTCTGTTCCGATGTTACTTTATCGTATAAAATAAAATCCCAGATCTCATAGGAACGCTGAGGGTTTCTTACCGCGTCTTCAAGCATGAGTTCTTCAAGAATTCCGGTCTCCCTCCAAACCTGCTTCAAAGCACTTGCTCCCGACACATGCATTCGTATTTCACTGCTCGCGTTTCCTCCGAGGCGAGACCGGTTTTGCACCAGTACCACTTTGCTCCCGTTCCGCGCCGCGGCTATGGCAGCGCATATACCAGCCATACCTCCGCCCGCGACCAGGAAATCAGCTTTTACAATACGCTTTACAAACACATCATTATTAACCTGTCGGGGACTTGCATCGAAAGGCTCGCGGTTGTACTGACCAAGTACTGATCGTTGATCCGTAAAGAAAATACCGGAGCTGATTCCCAATGTTTTAATAAATGTTCTTCTTTTGCTTCCCATATTATAGTTTCTTTCTAATGTGAACGATTAATCCATAAGGATAAAATTCGGGAGGCTCGTTTGGCAACCTCCTCATTATCATTTCTGTTTTGGTACGGCTTCAGGTATAAAGCAGCATCTGGGGTTAGCTTTCCGACATTCCGCTCAATAACTGTTAGGGCCTTTAGCAGTTGCTGGTCCGTCAAGAGGTATAGTTTGGAAACCAGGGTATCCAATGAAGTTGCCGAGAGAGAAACATCCAGTAACTGATTGAGTATCGCATTCTTCAACCTGAAATCAAGAGATCCCATCATTGAGATGAGCCTGGTCTGGTAAAGCGGATTTCTCCAAACAGTTTGTGGCAATCGATCATAAGCGAAAAAAGGTACATTGCCTTCGCCATACCGGATAAGCCGGATGATATCGTCCGTCAGTTGCTCCTCCTGGTCATCCGGTAATTTTTCCAGCGCAAAAAAATGGTAGTTAGGATTGCCCGATCTCAGGAAATCCCTCAGCAAAGCGTTGTTAAGCCGCGATTCCGTCCTTTCTCGTATGCTGTCGGCGGCTGCACCATTCACTATATGCCATAAGGTATAGGTACTATATATAGCTCCCTGTACTATTTCATCTTTCAACGATGGTCTTGTAGCGCCGGTTATTCCATCGATCTTTATGGTAGATTTGAGGGTGATACTTTTATCGATCAAATCATCCACCTTCGTATTTCGGAGTATTGAGTATTTGTTTGATAGAATTGCTTTCATCTTGATATGGTCCTGGTCAGTAAATAGCTGATGATCAAACTTAGTCAGGGGGCTCTTTACGGGCATTTTATAATCTTTGAAATAGCCCAGCAGATCCCACCTTATTTCCAACTCAATTGGATAACAAATGTTCTCTTCGCAGACCGGCGTATACACGTGACTAATGAAGTAGCAAGAATCAATGCATGTACTTTCCATCAATCTGAGTGTCAGAGAAAGTTTATTTTCCGTTTCAATGACAATTGGTCTCAAGCTATCGCTACAGCGATAAGGAATCTCCTTCTCTTTGTGGATAGCAAACACAAGCATTATAGATAGTAATGCATTCACGATTAATATTTTCTCCACCCGGGAAACTCCGGAGCAAACATTTTTTGATTACGAATGGCTTCCTCCTCTGTAATCAAATTGAAACCGCCGTCTACCGTTACCTTTCGTTGTTCTAGATAAAGGACTTCATACGCAAGCCATGCCAGCCATTTGTCTGATTGCTGTTTACGAAAATCCTCCAAAGCATTGATGCCTTCTATTCCAAGTGATTTCAGTGCATTGCCAATTGGTCGCCAGCCAAAGGCTGCATCGGGGCGTGTTGTTTTGTCACCAAAGGTTTTGAACAACTGCACCAACGCGACCCTGATCTGGCGGCTGTTTGCCGCGGAGAGGTAATCGGTCGACTTTTCAACAGTCAGTGCCGCTTCCAATTGCAGTGCGGTCGGTTCATTGCCTTTCAGAATAGCCAGTAGGATTTGCCATACGCTATCCAATTGCAATGGAGATGCATGAGGAAGCATTGCTTTTACCCCTTTCATTGACCACCACCTTAAGCGGTAGTCTGCATTGACATCCCTGGTGATCTGAAGCAGTTCGTTGAATATCCGGGAATCAAAATGCGCCTCACCGATATTAGATATGCCACGTATCACCGCTTCTCCTACTCCGTATTGTGCATTTTCAAGTGCCTTATACAGTGCCGGCAATATCGACGGTCCCATTGCTGCAAAGGCTTCACCGGCTGCCGTTTTAAAAGGAAAGTCTGCCTGGCGTGATAGTGAGGCGATCAACTGGTCAACAGATCCGGGTCTGTGCAGGCTTTTCAGGGCCACTGCTGCTGCTGTTCTCACACTGGATTCGCTGTCTTCCAACCCTTCTTCTATCAGCAAAATTCCGGAAGGGTCATTAACAGCGACGAGCGCATGCATTGCTTTACGTCTGACCAGCACATTTTCATCCTTAATCAATGGAGCGATTTGCTTTGCCCCGGTCGTAAATTTTTTTCGTACAATATCATCCAGGGATTGTAACCTTACTTTCCAATCAGGATGGCCAAGTGTTTTCACGCTGGTCGACGCAAACGAATATTTCTCAATTCCATTATTGAGCCATGTAATTACAGCCACTGGAGTTACACCGGCTTTAACATAGGGCAGCCAGTATGGCGCATAAGGATCTGGGGTTCGCACTGTTAGGCGAATCGGTGTACCCGCACATGCCAGCAACAGGCTATCCAAAGTCTTTTTCTGTGCCTCAGCCGGGCCCAACTGAACCCAAAACTCGTCGACCAGCCCTTCCTTTATCCATTGTTTCCAGTCCAGATAAATCATGCCGGTACCGGGCAGTGCTTTCCCCCACCAACGTTGCGCATAATCCGGCTCTACGGCATCCAGGATCATGGATATTTTTTTCCCGTGTGGCGCAATTTCAGTTTTTAATTCTCGCAGGAAGTCTGTAACGAATTTGCCCCGGCATCTGTACCAATAGAGCCGTTGTTCGTCGGTGAGCCGATCGTTGCGCAGGTCTACACCCGGATAACGTTTATTAAATTCATCCGCAATAGGCTGATTAAATCCAAATTCATCCTGATACCGCAGCCCTGTATTCTCCACATAGGTGTAGAAATTAATGCCGTCGTAGCCGTCCTTTATCATTTGATCAGCATATCGCTTCACAATGATTTTTCTTGCTTCAGGATAACAAAAATCAATGGGACCCGCCGCCCGTCTCGTTCCCCACCTGTCGGTGGTAATCCATTCCGGGTGTTTGATCCGTAGCGTATCTTCAAATAAGTGCGGACCTATGATGCCGACATCCGGTTGTACACCATGTTCAAACAGTCCCGTATATAAAAATATCTCTGATCCGGTTCGCTTAGCAGCGCGCACTGCGGCACTGCTAACACCCAATTCCCGGTATACGTGGTGTGCCCAGTTCATGTCGTAGTCGTAGTTCATTACGGTTTCCTTACCCATATGGAAATGCCTCTGCCACATATCCTCCTGCCCGCCACGCCAGTACATTCGCTTCATTTGATAGGTTTGGCTCATCCAATCAAACATTGCATCAATAGTCTCCCGCGAATCAACAGGTTCTTTATCATAAACCCACAGATTGTCTCCGGTGCCGCAGAATACATAAACCGGGTATTTTAATACCCCGTTAATTTGTGCAGGATCTTTCTTTCCGGAAACCTGACCCCAACTATATTGGGGGATTTCAATGCCCCCTAATAAAAAAAGTAGCAGTAATAGCTCTTTTACAGTCAAATTTCTCATAATGCTTAGTTGAGGTTTAAAGTATGTCAATGTAATATGTAATACATATGTATAAAAGTAAGTACTTTAAGAATCACTTCCAAATTTTTTTAAAATGTAATACATATTTATATATTACATATTTTTGCACCTATACTGATAACATCTTTATATTTGTATGAGAAATGAGTTATATGAAAAGTTCCTTGGCCAAACTACAGCCTATCACTACACTCACCCAGGTTGATAAAATTGAAAAAACACTGCAGGAATATTTCCGGAAAGAAAACTTTTTACCAGGTGATCCCATCCCTAAAGAGGTTGAACTTGCCCAGGCACTGGGTGTTAGCAGGACTGCTATAAGGGAAGCATTATCACGCTTCAAAACGCTGGGGATCATTGAATCCAGGAAAAACAGGGGTATGATCATTACCAATCCTGATATATTATATAATATGGAAAGGGTAATAGACTTACAGCTTTTAGATAAAGGTACCTTAAAAGATATTTTTGAACTGAGGCTTGTATTAGAAATTGGGATCGCAGATTTACTCTTTTTAAGAAAAACAGATTCAGATTTGAAGATCCTCGAAAAAATTGTTGAAAAGGGCGAAAAATCAACCACGCACGCCGATTATAAACAACATGATGTGGAATTTCATGCTATGCTATATAAAATTTCCGGAAATGAAACCATTCAACGTTTTCAGAATATGTTATTACCGATTTTTGATGGTATAGATCAAACATTATACAGCATAAATATCGAAGAAACTCCCGGTTACGTATATCACAGGGATCTGCTAAACGTTTTAAAAGAAGGAACGCCTGAAGCATTCAGAAATAAAATGCGAAGTCACCTGATGCAATATTTCAATAAATTATAAAATCGGTGTGTAATAACCTCAATTAAAGCTTCGTCGATAGCCTCTCCACTTTATACACCTGCGGGATCCTGATGCCTCGCCTCTCTGCCCCCTTTCTCTACTTTTGCTGTCAATTTTATTATGATGACCATTTCATGGGATGATTTTGAAAAAATTGATATCTGCATGGGATGGGATTTGCATTAATTTTGCAGGCTTTCTGGTAACAGCATTATTCAGCGGTATGACAAACGGATCGTCTGTAACATATTTTAACTCTCCTGTGGGCATTTTGGAAATCAAAAGCTCTGCTGGAGCGATTCATGGTATACTGTTTGTAAACACGTGGAAAGGGCCGAAGCTGAGCGACGAAGAGATGAAGAGCAGCGCAGGGGGTGCCATTGTGGATACCTGTATCGCACAGTTGGAGGAATATTTTGCCGGAAAGCGGCGTGTATTCGATTTCCCTTTTAGCCAGGATGGCACTGCTTTCCAGCAAAAAATATGGAATGCTTTACTGGATATCCCTTTTGGAAAAACCATTTCTTACCAGGAATTATCCCGGCGAACGGGCAACGTAAAAGCCATTCGTGCAGTGGGCACCACCAATGGAAAGAACCAGTTGTGTATCGTAGTGCCCTGCCATCGTGTAATCGGGGCTAATGGCAGCCTCGTGGGTTACGGTGGTGAGCTGTGGCGTAAAAAATGGCTACTGGATCATGAAGCAAAATACGCTTACGGTGTGCAGGAATTGGGTGATTGGTGAGAGGAGGGTGAGGTTGCAGGTTACAAGGTGAAGGTTGCAGGGGACAGGTTGTAAGTTCCAGGTTTCAGGTATGAGGCGGGACGAAATCCGGGAGGGAAGCACCAAGAACCAAATAACAAGAATCGAAGCTGTCTGCCGCTACCTTCAAATCAGAGATCAGAAATCAACATCCCGCACGTGCGGGAAGAAATCTATGGGGGCTGTCGGCTACGAGCTTTCAGCAATGAGCCTTGAGTTATTTTTGATTGCGAAAATCAAAGTCTGAAATTTGAAGGGACAGTGAAGCAACGGAATAGCATTCTTCTTTGCGATCGTTGCTCCGCTGCGCTCTCTGCGTGAAAAACAATCCGAAAAGGAAGCACCAAGAACCAAATAATAAGAACCCTTTGATAAAGCCCGAAGCCGAAAGCTCGAAATCCGAGAGGGAAGCACTAAGATCCAAATAACAAGAACCAAATAAATTTCAAATCTCAAATTTCAAATCCAAAAAAGAAGCCCATCCTTATATCCCTTCTCTTCATTTTCAAATTTTCAAATTCCCACATTTTCAAATTTCTCACATTTCCACATTAATTATTTATGCTTCCTTCTAAAAAAGCAGCTCTCGGATTTATATTCATCACGTTGTTGCTCGATGTTATCGGTTTTGGCATTATTATACCGGTAATGCCTGTGCTTATTGAAGAGCTCATCCACGGCGACCTGAGTGCTGCATCACGCTGGGGCGGCTGGCTTACTTTTGCTTTTGCCTTCATGCAGTTTTTGTGTGCGCCCATCCTGGGCAATCTCAGCGACAGATACGGAAGACGGCCGGTATTGTTGTTCTCCCTTTTTGGCTTTGGGATAGATTATATTCTCATTGCCGTTGCGCCCACTATCGGCTGGCTGTTTGTGGGGCGGATCATTGCGGGCATCACCGGCGCCAGTTTTACCACGGCGTCGGCCTATATTGCAGATATCAGTGCCCCGGCGGAAAGAGCCAAAAATTTTGGTATGATCGGCGCAGCATTCGGTCTTGGCTTTATTATAGGACCAGTCATTGGCGGACTGCTGGGCAGCATGGGCTCAAGGGTGCCATTTATTGCCGCTGCTGTTTTGTCGCTGTTGAACTGGCTGTATGGTTATTTTGTGCTTCCCGAATCTCTGGACAAGGCCAACCGGCGTAATTTCACCTGGAAGCGTGCCAACCCTGTGGGGTCATTGATGCATTTGCGAAAATATCCCGCACTGAGCGGACTGATCATTTCATTGATGCTGATCTATATAGCGGTACATTCTGTGCAAAGTACCTGGGCTTTCTTTAACATGGAAAAATTTAAATGGGATGAGAGGATGGTGGGCATTTCGTTGGGTGTGGTAGGGTTGTTGGTGGGACTGGTGCAGGGTGGACTGATCCGTATTGTTAACCCGAGGCTGGGCAATGAAAAGAGTATTTATATCGGGCTGGCTTTTTACAGCTTTGGGCTGGTATTATTTGCCTTTGCTTCGCAGAGCTGGATGATGTTTGCTTTTTTGATCCCCTATTGCCTGGGTGGTATTTGCGGACCGGCATTGCAGGCGGTGATCTCCAATCATGTGCCACCCAATGAACAGGGCGAACTGCAGGGAGCATTGACCAGCCTGATGAGCGTAACCACTATTATTGGTCCCCCGGTAATGACCAACCTGTTTGCCTATTTTACCCAAAAAGGGGCGCCCGTGTATTTTCCGGGAGCACCTTTTCTTTTAGGCGCCGTGTTGATGCTGGCTAGCACGATACTGGCTTACCGCATGTTCAAAACGGAGAAAGCAGCGGCATCATAAATACAGAAATTAACTTCAAAATGAAAAACTATTTACTGATTATCTGTTTTTGCCTGACACAAATTTCAGTATCGGCGCAGGTTGTTAAAAATTCCGAACTATACCAAACAATTATTTCAAAAGACAGCTTGTTGTTTACTGTTGGATTTAATACCTGTGATGTAAGTCAGTTTGAAAAATTGACAAGCGAAACTTTCGAGTTTTTACACGATAAAGACGGTGTTTCTGACAAAAAGAGATTTCTAAATGACTTTAAAAAGGGCTTGTGTGGAAATCCGAACAATTATCAGGCAAGACGGGAATTGGTGAAAGAAAGCACCAAAATTTATGCCCTGTTTAAAGAGAGAAAAATTTACGGAGCAATGCAGGAAGGCGTTCATCATTTTTTTGAAAAACAGACAGGACAACCAGAGCGTTTTGGCAGTTCGGCAAGGTTTACAAATATTTGGCTGATAGAAAATAACGAGTGGAAACTTGCCAAATCGTACAGCTATGAACACCTCACAGAAATGGCAACCCGTTCTTCTATGTTTGATAACGAAGCAGCAATCGAAAACTGGCTGAAAGAAAACAAAGTTCCCACGCTTGGTATTGGAATTATTGAAGGCGGGAAGCTCAACCAGATTCGGGTTTTCGGAGAATTATCAAACGGAATATCAGCACCGTACAATACTATTTTTAATGTGGCTTCCGTAACCAAACCTGTAACGGCTTTGGTTGCCTTAAAGCTCATTGAGCAGGGAAAACTCGGTTTGGACGAACCACTTTATAAATACTGGACAGACCCTGATATTGCCAAAGATCCAAGACATAAAAAGCTGACAGTAAGATTGGTTTTGAGTCATCAAACGGGATTTAAAAATTGGCGTTGGCTGAATGCAGACGAAAAACTTACTTTTGATTTTGATCCTGCAACCGGCTACCAATATTCGGGAGAAGGTTATGAGTATTTGCGTAAAGCGTTGGAAAATAAGTTTAAAAAATCGTTACAGCAACTGGCAGAAGAATTGATTTTCAGTCCCTTGAAAATGAACGACACCCGATATATCTGGGATAAAAATGTAGATAGTTCGAGATATGCCTTAAATTTCGACCCCAACGGAAAGGCATACAAAACCGTAAAGAACACCACCCCGAACAGTGCTGATGATTTGCTGACAACGATTGAAGATTACGGGAATTTTCTGGTAAGCATAATGAACGGGAATTTGATTTCTGAAAAGACGTTTAAGGAAATGGCAACTCCGCAGACAGCAAGTGAAAAAGGCAAACATTTTGGTCTGGGATTTGAGATTTATGATTTAGGAAACGGAGAATATGCTTTGGCACACGGAGGGGCAGACGTTGGAGTGAGAACGATTGTGTTTATACTACCCACTACCAAACAGGGATTACTGCTTTTTACCAATTCCGATACAGGGGTAGGTTTATATGAAACCCTGGTAAAACACTATCTTGGTAAATCCGGACAAAAGATTATTGATATAGAAACGAAGTAATTTCGAGATTATACCAATTTTTGGAAACTTTACAGAAAAGTTCAAAAAAATGAAAAATACATCAATATCACTCGGTAATTATTTCGACCAATTCGTCAGCAGTCAGGCTAAAATTTGAAAGGAGCAAAAATGGCTAAAGTTATTACACGAACGTATACCAAAGGAAATAGCGAGTGGGGAATTAACACCATTACCGGTTCACCCGATTGGGATAGACTATATTGTATTGTACGGTTATCAAATGTTAAAGCAGGCAGAATATCGTAAAAAACAAAAACCCGGTTTCATCATCCCACTGGGGAGAGAGGATTTACCGGGTATCGCAATGCAAATATACGCCATTATTGTAAATTCACAATAAAATTTCTTAAAGGCGGTAAATGAATATCAACGACTTAGAGAAACTTTTATCCCAAAGAAGGCTTAATACATACTATAACCTGTTTCCGGCAGACAGGGAAAAAGCTGTTGAATACTACAGGCTCAATACCCAAATTTCAGAATCGCTATATCCGCTACTGTCAATTTTGGAAGTTGCGTTAAGAAACGCCATACACAACTCTTTCACCATTCGTTTTAAGTCCACAGACTGGTTTTCGCAATTCAGACAGTCAGAACTTCTTGACTATGTGAATGTTGCTAAAAGAAAAATATTGGCAACTAACTATCAAATGACAGCCGACAAGGTTGTAGCAGAACTAACTCTCGGTTTCTGGACTGCACTTTTCAACAAACAATATGCAAAAGATTTTTGGAAGCCTTTAATGTACATTTTCCCACTATTGGAGGCACCCAGCAAACGCAGGGACAAAATTTCTTACAAGCTCAATCAAGTTCGAAAGTTCAGAAACCGCATTTTCCATTACGAACCTATTTGCAACGACCTTACCGCATTGATGGCAAACTACAACACCATCCTTGAAATTTTAAACTGGATTAACGCCGACATTGTTAGCTGGACAAAACAAACTGACCGTTTTGACACTCTGTATAAACAGGCAGTTGCGTTGCGTTCGCCTGCATAAACATGACAACAATAAGTCTGCCCAAAGCCTTATTCGTTGGATACCTTAAGTATTCTGTAATGTTGTGACCTGCCGGTAAAAAATAGTGAGTATGCATGTATCAAAACCAACTCTTTAAAAAATAGCCTACTTTTGGAAACTTTTTTAGAACGGCATTAAATCATACTGCATGAAACCCATAGTTCAGATTTCCTTAGACCTTACCAATATTGACGAAGCCCTTGAAACTGCCGCCCTTGCCATGCGCGCCGGGGTAGACTGGCTGGAAGCCGGCACGCCGCTTATTTTAGCCGAAGGGCTGCATGGTGTGCGGAAATTACGCGAAGCATTCCCGGGTATTCCTATTGTAGCCGATCTGAAAACCATGGATGGTGGTTACCTCGAAGCTGAAATGATGGCCAAAGCCGGCGCCACTCACGTGGTGGTAATGGCAAGGGCGCATCAAGAGACCATTAAATGCGTGGTGCAGGCCGGAAAAGATTTTGGTGCTAAAGTAATGGGCGATAATCTGGGTTGTCCTGATATGGTAGCTGCCGCTAAATGGCTGGAAGACCTGGGCTGCGATTATGTTATTCATCATATAGGTTACGATGAAAGACGTGGTATAGCAGCGCAGGGCAAACGCATGCCCAGCCCCTTGGATCAGTTAAAAGAAGTGGTACAGGCGGTGAATATCCCGGTACAGGCCGTAGGCGGACTCAGCCTGGAACAGGCTATCCAGTGTCCAGCCTACGGAGCGCCGTTAGTAGTGCTGGGCGCCCCGCTTACGATTGATGCCGACGCGTTTAAAACGGCAGACGGCGACCTGGAAAGCTCCCTTCGCCTGATCTGTGAAAAGATACATGCGTATGGGGAAATTTGAGATTTCAGATTTGAGATTTAAAATTGCTTTACCTGACCTGATACCTGTGGCATCTCATACCTGACACCTGTTAACACCATTACCGGATTTCAAATATCAAATATCAAATATCAAATCGTTATATGAAATCAGCAGCAGTAGTTAATTATGCAGCAGAAAAAGGATCGGTAGAGATCCGTGAAATAGATAAACCGGAAATAGGTGAGGAAGATGTATTATTAGAAGTAGCCAATGTAGGGGTTTGCGGCAGTGACCTGCACCAGTGGACGGCAGATCATAGCTGGCAGGTAAATTACCCCGTGGTACTGGGACATGAATTTGGTGGCCATATCGTGGCATTGGGCAGCCGTGTTACCGGGTGGAAAGAAGGCGACCGCGTGGTAAGCGAAACCGCTGCGGTAATAGATCCCAACAGCCCTATGACCCGCAGCGGCTTGTATAATTTAGATCCTTCCCGCAAAGGCTTTGGCTATGGGGTTAACGGGGCCATGACAAAATATGTGCGTGTGCCTGCCCGTTGCCTGCACCGCGTGCCGGATCAACTGGCCTTTGAGCAGGCTTGTTTAACCGAGCCCTGTTGTGTGGCATTTAATGCTGTAGTGGAAAATACCCGGCTTAAACCCGGTGATCGTGTGATCGTGCTGGGGCCTGGCACCATAGGAATATTATGTGCCGCCATGGCACGGTTGTGCGGGGCGGAAGTGGCGATAGTAGGTCTGGAAGCCGACAGGCATCGACTGGATATTGCAAAGCAGTATGGTTGTGAAACTATCATTGGTGATGCTATGCCCTGGGCAACCCAACGGGATGGATTAGGCGCAGATTGCATTATTGATGCCGCAGGAGCAAGTGTCACCCTCAAAATGGCCCTGCAACTGGTACGTCCCAATGGACATATTGCCAAAGTAGGGTGGGGACCGCAGCCTTTAGGCTTTTCGCTTGATCCGCTGGTGCAGAAAAATGTAACACTGCAGGGGAGCTTCAGTCATAACTGGCCGGTATGGGAAAGAGTGATCGCCCTGCTGGCAAGCGG
>CAZREP010000019.1:0-29430 GCA_964599035.1 uncultured Terrimonas sp.
GCCCGGTGCTTTGATTAATAAAATATTCTATTTTTACCGGACAGCAATGATTTGAAATCTCAAATTTCAAATGCCGTATCTTTGTGCACAGATGAAATACAACCAGTCTACATTAAACAGAATTGAAGCCATACTGGAAGAAGCCGGTTACCTGGTTCGGTATGAAAGAGGCACCTTCCAGAGCGGCTACTGTATCCTGCAGCAAAAAAAGGTGGTGGTATTGAATAAGTTCCTCACGGTGGAAGGTCGTATCAATACCCTCACCGACCTTATGCCCCAGTTGGACATCTCGTTTGATGTGCTTACCCACGAGTCGCAAAAGTTGTACGAGGAGATGATGGCCAACCCGGCGCTCTAAGATTTCTTCCCGCACATGCGGGATGTTGATTTCTGATTTCCTGATTTACCTCCACCGTTTCACGCAGCGTGCGCTACGGAGCGGCGACGCAAAGGAGAATACCATACCATCTATTATTTCATTGTCCCCTCGGATTTCGTCCCGAACCTTCAGGATTTGGACTTCGGATTTGGGAAATTTACCGTTTCTAGTCTATTGTCGTATTCGGATTTCGCTCCGAACGTTCGGAGTTAAGGCTTCGGATTTGTAATTTCCTTGGTTCTTGTCATTTGGTCCTTAGTGCTTTATAACTATCAGTCCCTCTTCGGATTCAGCGCTTCCGGCTTCGAGCTTCAGATATATCCTCTTCTTAGCATTCCGATAACAAAGGGTTAACGAAAGAATGGAGTTAAACAGCTGTTTAATTTAAACGATTGTTTAGTTTTGCGCCCGAAATAAAAAGCGATGGGCGATAAGAGGGTGCATATTATGAATGCTGCAGAACAGCTTTTCGCGGAAAGGGGGTTTGACGGCACTTCGGTAAGGGATATAGCAGCCCGGGCCGGCGTGAACCTTGCCATGATCTCCTATTATTTCGGATCTAAGGAAAAGCTGATGGTAGCCCTCATTGCCCACAGGGCAAGCTATACCCACGGCATCCTGGAAGAGATCAATAAAGACAAGGCGCTTTCACCATGGGACAAAATAGAACGACTCATTGATTTATATGTAGACAAGATCGTGAGCAACTACAGGTTCCATTGTATCATGACGATGCATTTGCCTACCATACAATCGGATGATATTAGGGAGATGCTGACCGATATTAAGATCAGGAATTTTGAGCAGGTGAAAAAGATCATCATGGAAGGGCAGAGAATGAAAGTGTTCAGGAAAGTGGATATGGAGCTTACAGTGGGTTGTGTAATGGGAACGCTTACACAGGTTACTTTATCTAAAAGCCTGTACTGCAGCTTAATGCATATCGACAGGAATGATGAAGAAGCATACCGGGAAAAAATGATCCCGAAAATAAAAGCACACCTGAAAGCATTGCTCAGAGCTCACCTGGATATAAAAAACCAGCATTAATCATTTTAACTACAGCGCAGCATGAAAAGAGCAGCAGCCGTACTATTCTTCTGGGCGGCAGGGATCATTCAATCAGGGGCGCAAACCCAAATGCTGAATCTGCGGGAAGCGGTGGCAATGGGCGTCCGCAACAGCAACCGGCTCAAACTGTCGGCTCATCAAATCGAAGCGTCGCTATTGGAGGCCGCGCAGGCAAAAGATGCTTCGCTTCCCTCCGCCCAGGTAAGCGCCGGCTATAACCATGCCCTGATGCTTTCGCAAACGTTTTACCTGCCTTCTAATAGCAACGACCCTCAAAAGCTAAGCCTGCCATTTGATAATACCTTATACCAGTCTTCGCTCGGCATTAACCAACCCATTTTTGAAGGTAACCGCTTGCGGTATGCGAGGCAGTCGGCAAACCTGCTGCTGCAGATCAGCAAATTAAATGCGGAATCGGATAAGGACGAAGTGGTATTTAATATCATTCAGTCGTATATCAACTACTATAAACTGCGGCAGCATCAAAAGATTCTTGCCCATAACCTGGAAGACATAGAAAATAAGCTGGCTGAAATTAAAAAGTTTGAAGCGCAGGGGCTGGCTACAAAAAACGACGTATTGCGTTTTGAGCTTGAAAGATCAAAAATGATGCTTGATGCTGTTGAGCTGGATAATAACCGCAAAATCGTGAACTATAACCTGAACATATTGCTGGGACTGCCTGAGAACACAGTGATTGAAGAGGAAGATATAGGCTACAGGCTGGGCACAGACGGCCCGCTTGAAAGTTTTATGGCACTGGCATTAAGAGACCGTAAAGAGCTCGCGGAGCTGCAATACCGGTCGGCGCTTTCGGATATCGGCATCAAAACGACACAGGATGAAAAGCTGCCAACGGTAACCCTGGGAGGTAACCTGTATTTTATTAATCCTTCCGGGAGCTTCATTCCCAAAAGCGGTGGTTACCTGGCTCCTTTTATAGTGGGCATAAATGTGGGCTGGGATGTTGGCAGTCTTTATAAAAACAAGAACAGGCTGGCAGAGTCAAAGATCCGGAAACAGGAGGTTGCGGACAGGATAGTGGTGCTAAGAGATCGTATTAAAACGGAGGTCAATCAAAGTTACCTGCAGTACCGGCTGGCCCTGGAAAAGATCAGCGTTTTGCAGGACGCTATTGTACAGGCTGTGGAGAACGAGCGTATCATGGAGTCAAAATTCCGGAACAGCCTGGCTACTACCACAGACCGTATTGATGCCCAAACCTTATTGTATCAGTCGCGCATCGGCCTTGAACTGGCCAAATCCGATGCAACGGCAGCCTATTATGCGCTGCTGAAATCAACAGGGCATATTGAACCGTAGCGAGACCAGGAAAAGCCTAAAAAATTCTTTATGAGTAATAAAAAAAGACAGGAAAAAAGCAAGAGAAAAAAAATTATCTTCCCACTTATACTTGCATTTGTTCTTATTGTGGCATTGGTGTTCACCGTAAGGGAGTATATTTATTACCAGAGCCACGAGGTTACGGACGACGCCCAGATAGACGCTGATATAAGTCCTGTGATCGCAAGAGTGAGCGGTTATGTGAAGGAAATACGCTTTACCGACAACCAGCATGTTAAAGTGGGTGATACGCTGGTTGTGCTGGATGACAGGGATTATAAAATAAAGCTGCGCCAGGCTGAAGCTGCACTGGCATCGGCCAGGCAGGCGGTAACAGTGTCACGTTATGCAGTACAGGAATATGAATCCGGCATTGCCACTGCACAGGCCAATGTGGATGCCGCCAGGGTAAGGGTATGGAAGGCCACTGAAGATTTTAACCGCTATCAAAACCTGTTCAGCGATCACGCCATCACCAGGGCCCAGTATGATGCGGCCAAAGCAGAAAAAGAATCAGCAGAAGCAGCCCTGCTTATTGCCCATACCCAGGTGCCGGTGACCCACAAAAAAGTAAACACCGGCGAACAGCAGGCTATGGCAGTTGCGTCTGATATTGCAGCGAGAGAGGCTGATGTGGAATTTGCCAGGCTGCAGTTATCTTACACCGCTATTATTGCTCCGGCAGATGGTATTGTTTCAAAAAGGAATATACAGTTAGGGCAACTGGTGCAGGCCGGTCAGTCCATGCTTGCCATTGTAAATGACAAAGGGATATATGTAACGGCCAATTTTAAGGAAACGCAAATGAAAGACCTGCGGAGTGGCGAAAAGGTGGATGTGAGCGTAGATGCTTACCCTGATACAACGGTAAAAGGCACAATAGCTTCGTTTGCAGGCGCTACGGGAGCAAAGTTTTCCCTGCTTCCACCCGATAATGCCACCGGTAATTTTGTAAAAGTGGTGCAGCGGGTGCCCGTACGGATCGCGCTCGACCTAACCCCCGGCCTGGTTGAAAAGCTGCGCCCGGGAATGAGTGTGAAAGTGGTTGTACATACTAAATAGCAATAGTTAATGCAGGGAACGGCTTCAACAAAAAGCATATAAAATAAACGAGCGATGGCGGAGCATGGTTTAAGAAAATGGATCATTACGGTTACGGTGATTATGGCTTCGCTGCTGGAGCTCATTGATACCACCATTGTGAATGTGGCACTGCCGCAGATCATGGGTAACCTGGGTGCCACTCTCGAAGATGCAGGATGGCTGGTAACAGGCTATGCAGTGGCCAATGTGATTGTGCTGCCCATGTCGGGGTGGCTGGGCGACCGGTTCGGGAGAAAAAATTATTTCATCACTTCTATTATTATATTCACTGTTGCCTCCTTCCTATGCGGCAATGCCACAGGGTTGTATGAATTAATTGCCTTCCGCGTATTGCAGGGCCTTGCAGGCGGTGGCATACTTTCTACGGCACAGGCGATACTGCTGGAAACCTGGCCACGTGAGGAAGTGGGCATGGCAACTGCCTTATTCGGGCTGGGCGCAGTAGTGGGGCCTACTGTGGGGCCAACCATCGGCGGTTATATCACCGACCACTTCAGCTGGCCATGGATCTTTTATGTAAATATTCCCATAGGCGCCTTAGCGGCCTTCCTGGTTTCCATGTTTGTAAAGGAATCCCCCCGGTATGCCAAGGGGCAGCCTATTGACTGGTGGGGGATCTGTTTCCTGGCAATTGGTGTGGGCAGCCTGCAGATAGTGCTGGAAAAAGGAGAAACGGAAGACTGGTTCGCCACGCCTTATATTGCGGTGCTTACCGTAAGTGCTGTTGTTGCCGCTATTGCTTTTATATGGCGGGAACTGAGCACAGACCATCCGGTGGTGAATTTCAGGATCCTGAAATTCAGGAGCTTCAGCGTAGGGATCTTTACCTCTTTTTCCCTGGGATTTGCTTTATATGGCTCTATGTTTATTTTCCCCGTATTTTGCCAGAACCTGCTAGGGTTCTCGGCGCAGCAAACCGGTGAGCTGCTGTTCCCCGGCGGTGTGGCAACCATATGCATGATGCCTTTTATAGGCGCCATGCTGAAGCGTGGCGTGCCCGCACAGTTCCTGTCGACTGCGGGGTTCATCTTGTTTTTTGTATTCAGCCTTGCCATGTCCAATTCCACGTTGGAGTCGGGCACCCATGATTTCTTCTGGCCGCTTATTATACGGGGTATCGGGATGAGCATGCTCTTCGTTCCGCTCACTACGCTGGCCGTGCAAGACCTGCATGGGAAGGATATCGGGCAGGGTACCGGGCTGAACAATATGATGCGGCAGTTAGGAGGCTCTTTCGGCATCGCCATTCTTACCACGCTTATTCATGTCAAAAGTGGCGTTAACAGGAATATCCTGCTGGAAAACATCAATCCTTACAATCCGGCCTTCATGGAAAAGCAACAGGCCTATTTACAGGATTTTCAGGGCACAGGATACAGTATTTACGAGGCGGAGCAAATGGCCAACAGGGCCCTGGAAGGATCTGTGGTGAGGCAAACCATGCTGGTAACCTACGATAATATTTACCTCCTTGCGGGGATATTTGTGCTTTGCTGCATCCCACTGATCTACCTGCAGAAGTTCAAAAAGAAAGCGCCGCTGATCGTGGATGCGCATTAGCAGTAAATCCTTGTACTTTTGCCCTATGAGCAATATAAAAAATGATGATCTGCAGGTGCGCTGGTGGGACCTTGAAGCAAAGCTGGTGGAACGGTTTGGCAAGAAGCCCGATATGGAGGCTATTTTGTTCCTCATTGGTATACAGGAGCTCGGCGAGATCCGCCATAAATTTACCAAGGAGCAGAAGCAGGACCTGATGCATGTGGCTGTTTGCAGCCTGCTTGCACAAAGCGGGTATTATGAGCTGGAAAAAGTAGATAAAGACGGCTGGCCACATTTCAGGCAGTTAAAATCATTACCGGTAATGAATTTACCGGAGCAGGAGAATTTCATGAAAGACCATGTACTCCTGTATTTTGAGAACAATCACTTTTTGTGATAGCGCTGCCAGAACCTGTTTTTCCGATGACAGGATATTCTTATTGCCTATCCGTTTTATTCCAACTGTTTTTGTAATCTTTGCAACACAAAAAAAGCAAAATCATGAATTTTCCTGAAAATCTGCGCTATACCAAAGATCATGAGTGGATCCGCCTGGAGGGTGATATTGCATTCGTGGGCATTACCGAATTTGCACAGAGCGAATTGGGCGATATCGTGTATGTTGAAATTGAGACTCTCGATCAGCACCTGGGAGCCGATGCGGTTTTTGGTACGGTGGAAGCCGTTAAAACCGTCAGTGATCTTTTTTTGCCTGTTACAGGAATTGTCATTGAGGTCAACCCTGAATTAAATAACAAACCCGAGCTTATCAACAGCGACCCTTACGGTGAAGGCTGGATGATCAAGCTGAAAGTGGATAATAAGGCCGACGTGGAAGCGCTTATGAGTGCAGATGCTTACGCCGCTCTTGTACAGGGGTGATGAGAAGGGTAAGCATGAAAAATAAACGGCTGTATTTCCTACTTTCTGCCATACTATGGTCTGTTCTGATCTTTATTTTGCTGGTCATTCCCGGACAGGAACTGCCGGAAGGGCCAAGGGTACCCTCCCTCGACAAGGTGGCTCATGTTTTTTTATTTGGCGTACAGGTGTTCTTATGGTGCAGGTATGGCAGCAGGGCGGCCGGCAGGAACACAGGGTGGATCTTTTTACTCATTTTTCTTCTTTCTTGCCTGTATGGCGTCGCTATGGAATTTGTACAGCAATATTGGGTAGTGAGCAGAAGCTTTGAAGGGGAAGATATTATCGCGGATATTGCCGGCTCTTTAGGCGGCTGGATCATCTACCGCTATCTTTTTTTAAAAAGTGGGAAGTGATATAAAAAAAATTGGCCTCTATAGAAATAGAGGCCGCAACCAAAACTAACTGCTTATGAGAAAATTGACTGTTTTTATAAACTCTTTATATTAAGACGCAAATCAGGGTGAAAAGTTTACTCCCGGTTTGTTAAATATTTCTAAAGATCTTTTCTTGTCTCTTTCTAACGTAATATACAAAATAAAATTGTAATTACAATGCCATCTCTCAAATTCAGTTACAAAGTTCCGTAAAAAGAAATCAAAATATGCCTAATGCTTTGTGAAAATGTTTTAAAGAACCGTTATTCGTTTTTCCGATCTAAGTGTTACCTTATATAAGAGCATGATATTCCAGTAAATATGAGCATAATAACCTGTTCGTATACTTAATGTTACCCTGCTATTTTTTATTTTGAAGCCTTTCCCTGGAGAATGTAAGCGATAGTACAGTACTTCAACATATAATGCACAATCTGTATCTTTAATATCTTCAAACTCTAATGTTGAAACAACGTTTTTATCCTTTGGATGTATTCAGGGGAGCCGCCGTGGCTTTCATGATACTGGTCAATAATCCCGGAAGCTGGAAGTATATATATGCCCCGTTGGATCATGCCACATGGCATGGATGTACCCCTACCGATCTTGTATTTCCCTTTTTCCTGTTTGCCGTAGGGAATGCTATGGCTTTTACCACGCCCCGGTTGAAGCAGGAGGGTGACGCAGCGATGTGGAAAAAAGTGATCAGGAGAACAGTATTGATATTTTGTATAGGGCTCTTCCTCAATGCCTTTCCTTTCGTAAGGTACAATGCAGAGGGGCTTTTGGAATTAAAGGATTTCCGGCATCTCAGGATCCTGGGAGTGCTTCAGCGTATTGCACTCTGCTATTTTTTTGCTGCCGTTTTGGTTTATTATTTACGTCCTGCCAGGCTTTTTGCCGCAGGTGCGTTGCTGCTGCTGGGGTATTGGATAATGTGCCTGCTTTGGGGAGGGGCTGATTCTTTTAGCCTGGAGGGGTGGTTCGGAACGGCAATAGATAAAATGGTGCTGGGTGAAAGCCATATGTACCATGGGGAAGGAGTGGCTTTTGACCCTGAAGGTTTAATGAGTACCCTGCCGGCGATCGTGCAGGTGCTGCTGGGATATGGAGCAGGTAATCTCATTATTCGGCAAAAAGGGTCGCAGGCTAAAGAGCGCAATGAATATCTGAATGTTCTTTATCCTTTGCTCACAAAACTTTTTGTGGCAGCTGTATTGTTGATCTTTACCGGGTTGTGCTGGAATACCGTTTTCCCGCTCAATAAGAAAATATGGACCAGCTCTTTTGTACTATATACTTCGGGACTGGCAATTACTGTGCTGGCAATGCTGATCTATGCCATTGAAATAAAAAAATGGCATGGCGCCTGGAGCCGGTTTTTTAATGTATTCGGTAAAAATCCGTTGTTCATTTTTGTATTAAGTGGCGTGTGGGTGAGGCTGTACGGGCTGGTGAGGATCGCCGACGGGGTACAAGACAGCAGAACGGTGTATAAAGGATTAGGAGGGTGGATGTATGACCATATATTTGCCCCTCAGTTCGGTAATATGAACGGCTCCTTATTATACGCTGTTTTTCATATCATTATTTTTTGGGCCATAGCCTTGTGGCTGCATAAGAAAAAGATCTATATCAGAATATAATCGTTTTATATGACCAAAGCCACTTCTCCCCGGTTTTTAGCGCTCGATGTACTAAGGGGTATGACCATTTGCCTTATGATTATCGTAAACAATCCCGGCAGCGGTGCGGAACCCTTCGCTCCACTGCTGCACGCTTCCTGGAACGGGTTTACGCCTACGGACCTTGTATTTCCCACTTTTATGTTTGCGGTAGGCAATGCCATGAGCTTTTCCATGCCCAAATACAGGCAACTGGGCACGGGCAGCGTACTCGGGAAAATATTTAAAAGAACGATCATTATTTTTTTACTGGGCTACCTCATGTACTGGTTCCCTTTTTTCACGGAAAACCCGGAAGGAGGTTACGCACTCTCACCTATCAGCCACACCCGTATCATGGGGGTATTGCAGCGCATTGCACTTGCCTATTGTGCCGCGGGGCTGATGGTCCATTTTTTATCCAAAAAAGCGGTTTGGACACTGAGCGTTATTTTCCTGCTGGGCTACTGGCTGATCCTGTATGTGGGCGGCGATTACAGCATGACGGGCAATGCCGGGCATAAGCTGGATCTGCTGCTGCTGGGGGAAGATCATCTTTATCACGGTGAAGGCGTGGCTTTCGATCCCGAAGGGTTCCTTAGCACCATACCTTCCATTGTAAATGTAACAGCGGGCTATTATGCCGGCGTATTCATTCAGCAAAAAGGGAAAAGCTTCGAAACGGTGGCCAAGCTTTTAATAGCCGCTTTTGTGCTGCTTTGCATCGCTTATTTCTGGGATTTTGTTTTTCCCATCAACAAAAAGCTCTGGACCAGCTCTTTTGTGCTGTATACGGTGGGGCTCGACCTCGCTATCCTGGGGGTGCTTATTTATATACTGGAGATCAAAGCCATTACCAGAGGCGCTTATTTTTTCCAGGTGTTTGGTAAAAACCCTCTCTTTATCTATATCCTGTCTGAAATACTGTATACGGTATTTTACGTGATCAAAACGCCATCCGGCATACCGCTATACGAAGCTGCTAATACTACTTTCTTTCAAAAAATACTGCCCGGAGCCTGGGGTGCCCTCGCTTTTGCACTTTGCTATATGCTTTTATGCTGGCTGATCGGGTACTGGATGGACAGGAGAAAGATCTATGTAAGGGTGTGAGAATTTTCTTGTTTTAGGTTTACAGTTTCATGGTATTAGAGGAAAATGGTTGAACGGGTTTCGGGGTTGCAGGTTGCAGGTTGCAAGGGAAAGTCAGCTATCGGCTGTGGGTGATAGGGGTCGGCAGGGTACAGGTTTCAGGGGTCTCTGAAACCTGATGGCCCGAGAGCACTAAGAACCAAATGACAAATAAAATCCGAAGAATAAAGCTCGAAATCCGAACGAATACAACAATAGACTAAAAACTGTAAACTTCCCAAATCTGAAGGGGCGATCAGCCGTTGGCTATGGGCTTTGAGCCAGACTTGGAATCTCCCCAATCTCAAATCTCGGATCTCAAATTTCAAATCCTTTATCGCCTGATACCTCAACCTGAAAGCCCATAGTCATATTAATCTGCTGATTTGTGTACCCGTAGCAATACCTTTGCACAAACCCCGGATCATGCCTTTTAGCTTTAATGAACTGGTTACGGTTGTATTTACGCTTTTTGCGGTAATTGATATTATCGGGTCGGTACCCATACTGATCTCGCTGAAGGAAAAGATCGGCGGTATCCATGAATCGCGGGCCACGCTTATTTCCGGAGCGTTAATGATCCTGTTTTTATTTGCCGGGGATAAGTTTTTGCGTATCCTGGGACTGGATATCAAAACCTTTGCCGTAGCGGGGTCGGTGGTTATTTTTATCCTGGGGCTGGAGATGGTGCTCGGGCTTGAATTTTTCAAGAGCGAAAAAGATGTGAAGGCGGCAACGCTCGTCCCTATTGCCTTTCCACTGATCGCAGGCTCCGGAACGCTCACCACCATTATGTCGCTCAAAGCCAACTTCTCCGACCTGGTGATATTTGTGGGTATTTTTATCAATCTTATTATTATTTACGTAGTATTAAGGTCGCTGAATTTTATAGCCCGGTTGTTAGGAAATGCCGGATTAATTGCGGTGCGTAAATTTTTTGGCGTAGTTTTGCTCGCCATTGCCGTGAAGATATTCGCGGAGAATGCACATGGGCTAATCAAGTGATTTGAAAATTTGAAAGTGTGTTAATTTGAAAATTCATTTTCAAATTTTCAAATTGGTCCATTTTCAAATTAACCCTGGTCTCGTAGTACAATGGATAGTATAATCCCGACCCCCGGTTGGGACGAAGCACCAGATATAGGTTGATTCCTATGAAATGAAATTAATTAGGTTGATGTCCGAATGCTGACTCAGGATTTCTGCCTTGCACTGGCCTCGTAGTACAATGGATAGTATAAGAGTTTCCGAAGCTCCAGATACAGGTTCGATTCCTGTCGAGGCTACCTCACCGGAAAGGCGCAATTTCTTGTCTCTTTTCCGGTTTTTTATTTCATCGAAACCCTCTCCCAGTATGTATATCAGCCGAACGGCTCCTTCAATTTAGTGATTCGACATGGAAATCTATCAAGAACAAGTTTTTCTGGATATATCGAACCAATGATTTGCCGTTTCTCTACAATAGTTCTCTCTTTATATAAAGTATTCAACCTCGAAAGGTTGCTGACCGCCTGATCTAATAAACTGTCAATACTCTTTTCTGCCTGGAAGAATCCGCCAGCTTCGCTTCCAGTACAGTGATTTTGTTTGTGCAATCCAGCTTTAGTTACCGGCAATCTTCCGAGCCTAGTTTCTGGTCGGCGTTCTGCCTGTTCAGTTTGCTCATGCTTCTTCGCTTTAGGTTTATCCGCTTAAATATATTGGTTGTATTTATATTCCAATGGTTTTTGCTTGACGATTTTTTTGAACTGATAATGGAAATTGGAAAGGCTGTCGAAGCCGCAGGAGTAGCTGATTTCCTTGATAGACAACTGGTTTTCCATGATCATCCGACAGGCTTTCCGGATCCTGAATTCAATGAGGAACTCCAGATAGGTTTTACCGGTCTTCGCCTTGAAATACCTGCAAAAGGATTCCTTTGTCATATTGATCATTTCGGCCACTTCTTCGATCTTGATATTCTGATCGTAATGACCGAAGGTGAAATCCAGCACTTTTTCTACCCGGGTATCTGGCTCCATTGCCGGCTGATCAATAAACTCCTCGCTGACGAGTATGCGGTATACATCTTTATCAGTCATTATTTTCAGTATCTGCAATAATATCAGAATCCTGTCTAAGGAAGAGCTGTACAATATTTTCTCAACCAGCGGTATGATAGTCTTTTTCCCGTTTTCAGCAATCGCCAGGCCCTGCCGGGCAATAATAAACAGCCGCTTGATTTCCTTTAACTCGGGAAGGTCCAGGAACCCATTGCCAGCGAAGGCTTCGTTGAACTGGATGACCACGGCTTCCGGAGGATCTGTGAGATTATTATCCAGGTACTGATGTTCATGGAGAAAGGCATGGGGAAGATTCTTGCCGATCAGTACGAGGTCATTATCTGTGAAGTTTTCAACGCTGGCGCCAATAATCCGGATTCCCCTTGATCTCTTAAGTAATATCAGCTCCATCTCGGGATGATAGTGATAAGAATTCGACAGCGTTTCCCCGATATCAATCTTTACGTTCAGAGAGGCATTCATATTCCAGGAGAGTTGCCGGAATAAGGGTTTCAAGCGAGATGCCATATATAATAGTATTTAAGCAATTTAGTTTGTTTAGGAAATCGATTTCCAAATTAAGAAATTTCATCGATATATACTTATAAAAATATCATCAAAATTTATTTATATTATAAGTCGTTAATAATAAGTATCCTATATTTAAAAATATATTTTACTTAATTAAGTTCCAATTGCTCTCTCATATTTTTCTGCTTTTGTTTTAATAAAAATAGAAATCGATTTTCTAATTCATTAATATTGTCTTAATTTTCGGGAAGCTTTGGCTATGTAAGGAGCCTGGCTACATTAAAAATGAAAAAGAACAGGGAAAAAAGAGTAACTATTTATGATATTGCCAGCCGACTTGGCATAGCGCCATCTTCCGTCTCTAAAGCCCTGAACGACCATCCATCTGTCAGCGACAAAATAAAGACGATGGTAAAATCAACAGCCCGCGAATTGAATTATGTTCATAATTCCAGTGCGGCGAATCTAAGGCGTGGTTCTTCGAAAACTATCGGCGTTATTGTTCCCAAGATCAATACCACTTTCTTTTCGGACGCCATTGCGGGAATGGAAGAAGCATGTACTGAAAACAAGCACAGTCTCATTATCTGCCAGTCAGATGAATCTTTCCTGAAAGAAAAGGAAGCAGTTGAAACGCTGCTGCGCCAGAATGTGGAATGTATCATCATTTCCCTGAGCATGGAAACAAAAACAAACAAACACCTGCAGGAAATCATCAACCAGCATGTGCAGTTGATACAGTTCGACCGGGTGGATGATGGCTTCCCGGGCCACCGTATTGTGAACGATAATGAAGAGGCAGCTTACCGGGCCGTGAAACATTTGATTGAGATGGGATATTGCAGGGTCGCATTGCTGGGAGGCCCGGATCACCTGACTATTTATAAAGACCGCAAGGAAGGCTTCCTGAAGGCAGTGAATGAAACCGGGTTTAGTCTTCCCTATAATTATATATGTAATAATGCCCTCACCACGGAGGCCGGTAACCGGATCGCGTCGGATCTGCTGGAAAGTAAAACACCGCCGGATGCATTTTTTGCTGTTTCGGATTATTCAGCGTTGGGCGCTTTTAAGGCAGCATCTTCCAGGGGTTTAAAAGTTCCGGAAGAAATCGGCATTATGGGTTTTTCTAACGATACGTTTACCCGGCTGATTACACCCGGACTCTCTTCCGTTGATCAGAACAGCAGGAAGCTGGGAAAGGACGCGGTGAATGTTTACTTCGAGCAGACCCTGAATCAGTATCCGAATAATGCATTTGAGCATCACATAATTGAAAGTACCATTATAGCAAGAGAGTCGTCATTGAAAAAAACGAGTCAGGATCATAAATAATTTCATCTTTTACTGAGTTCCGGATTTTTTATGCCGGTTGGGATTTATGGGTCGGGGAGATTCCGTACATATCCTGCTGCGCAGTTTCGGATGAACGAACTTACCGGTTGCAAAAGATGGATAAGATACAGGATAGGGTTGTTAAGATAGAGTAATCCTGGCTTGCAGGATGTTGTTTAATTGCATCCGATTTACAATCAAAACTAAGTTCAAAAAATCTTCAAACTTAAAGTCATGAAAAGACATGTTTATCTTAATCAGATAAAATGGTTAAGGTCCTTCGGCTTCCCCGGTAGATTCGGTGGATTTATCTTATTGATGTTGTCTTCCGCGAATTTGTATGCATCTGATGCGAACAGAGATAGTTTTTCCGGCGAAGAATGTGCAGCTGTTGGAGTGATCGCTCCGGGTACTGCACATAATACATCCGGGATTGTCAATCTCCCGGTTCGCGGTAGGGTGACAGACAATAACGGAAATGTGCTGACCGGTGTAAGTATTATCGTGGAAGGCACGAATGTGGGAACTACTTCCGGAGCGAATGGTGAATATGCGCTTCGGAACGTTGCGGATAACGCAATCCTCATATTCAGTTTTGTGGGATACGCAGAGCTGAAAATCCCGGTAAATGGGAAATCGGAGATCGACGCAGTGCTGCAGGACAATAATGAGAAGCTGGGGGAAGTTGTGGTAGTAGGTTATGGAACGCAGCGTAAAGTGAATCTTACCGGAGCGATCAACCAGATCAACGGTGCCGAAATTGAAAATCGGATGACGGCCAATGTAGTCTCTAGTCTTCAGGGAATGGTTCCCAACCTGAACCTCTCTTACGGAAACCGGGGTGGGGAGCCAGGAGCCAGCCCTGGCTTCAATATCCGCGGCCCCGGTTCATTGTCGGGAGGAAGTCCCTTCGTGCTGGTAGACGGCGTTCCGCAGGACTTGAATAGTGTTAACAGCAATGATATTGAAAGTATCTCCATTCTGAAAGACGCATCGGCATCGGCCATTTATGGGGTCAGGGCTGCCTATGGCGTTATCCTGATCACGACGAAAAAAGGGAAGACCGGTAAGCCCTTAATATCATATAGCGGTGATTTTGCCCTGCAGAAGCCAACCACCCTGCCGAAGATTGTAAATTCGGTTCAGTTCGCAAACATGGTGAACGATGCGTTTGCAAATGCCGGCCAGGGAGTAAAGTTTCCGGCGGAAGTAATTGATAAAATGAAGCAGCAGATGGAACATCCGGGTTCCCTTCCTTCCATGGTGCCCAATCCTCTGTCGCCGAACGAATGGGATAATAACCAACTCTACGGGAATACGAATTCTTATGATCTGTTTTATAAAAAGTATGCCTTCAACCAGAATCACAACGTGAGCGTTTCGGGCGGCGGCAATGCGTTTACGTATTTTCTTTCAGGCGGTATGTATAACCAGGGATCGCAGTACCGGTATGGCGATGAGTATTATCACCGCTATACAGTAACAGCGAATATCAGCAGCCACGTAGCGAAATGGCTTACCATCGGACTGAACACCCGGTATACCAAGAGAAAATACCAGATGCCCCATGTCTATCCGCTGATCGGCGATTATTATCACGACATTCCGAGGAGATGGCCTATCTGGCCCGTATATGACGGCAACGGGCACCTGGCCATCAATACCATGGCGTTGATGAAAGAAGGAGGGAGAAACGTGACGGACGAAAATCAATTGCTGAACTCCTTTGTTTTTGAAGTGAACCTGGCGAAGAACTGGAAGATCAATGCCGACGTAAATATCAGCCAGGAGTATAATTCCAACGACGATCATGCGAAAACGGTCTATATGTACAAGGTGGATAATACGCCATCCGCCCAGTCCTATTCCGTTCCCAACAGTTATTCCGTTTCCAGCTATAAGGCTTTTTATAACTCCAACAACCTGTACACTTCTTATGAATTGAAACCTGGCCGGCATTACATCAAGCTGATGGCCGGGGTGCAGTCTGAATTGAACCAGGACCAGACTGTTTCCATTTCGAAGAGTCAGCTGATCACAGACAATGTACCCTTTCTCACCACGGCTACGGGGGCAACCACCATCGGTGGCTCGAAAGGACACTGGGGAACACTGGGTATGTTCGGTCGGTTGAATTATAATTACGATGAGAAATACCTGCTCGAAATTTCCAGCCGCTATGATGGAACTTCCCGGTTCCAGGAAAGTCGTCGCTGGGGCCTCTTCCCTTCCGTTTCGGCAGGATATAATATCGCTAAAGAAAATTATTGGGAATCTTTGGCCGATAAGATCTCATTGCTGAAGCTGAGAGCGTCCTACGGAACCCTGGGTAATCAGAGTATTTCCGGAAGTTATTACCCTTACCTCGCAAGCCTCGGGATCAATACCAACCTGGATTGGGTAATGGGGTCTGAACGACCGTTGTTCGTTACCGCTCCGGGCCTGGTATCTCCTGAATTAACCTGGGAAACCACCACCACCCTCAATTTTGGTTTGGATGTGGCAGCAATAAACAACCGCCTGGCTTTTTCATTCGACTGGTATAAGAGAACTACAGACGATATGTTCGGTCCGCTGGAATCGTACCCGGCTGTATTGGGCGTTAGCCCGCCACGGAGGAACAATGCCTCAATGGAAACAAAAGGCTTTGAGTTCAGTATGGGCTGGAACGACAGGATTGGCAGCCTGAGCTATCACACCAAAGTATTGCTTTCTGACAACCGCACAATAATCACCAAATACAAAAATGTAGCTGGCGTATTAAACGATCATTATGAAGGGCAGGAGCTCGGTCAGATTTGGGGATATACAACGGTTGGCCTTTTTCAATCGGATGATGAAGTGACGAAGGGTCCCGACCAGTCCTTTATCGGTACAAAATGGGGGCCGGGCGACGTACAGTACAAAGATCTGAACGGAGATGGCAAAGTGAACAAAGGCATCAGTACACTAAGTGATCCGGGCGATCAGTCAGTGATCGGCAACAATACCCCGCGTTACAGCTATGGGGTCAGCTTGGGTGTTTCCTGGAAGGGTTTCGATCTTGACATGCTCTGGCAGGGAGTCGCCAAGCGGGATGTCTGGCTCGGTGGTAATTTCTTCTTCGGTGACGCCGGCAATTACAACCAGATCACTATCTATAAAGAACACCTCGATTACTGGAGACCTGATAATACGAATGCTTATTTTCCCAAGCCGTATATGACCTCCCTTACAAACAAGAATATCCAGGTGCAGTCCAGATACCTGCAGAATGCCTCCTACCTGCGACTCAAGAATCTGCAATTGGGTTACACTTTCCCGGCTGGCTGGGTTAATAGGTTTTCGCTTGGGTCACTGCGAATTTATTTCACGGGAGAAAACCTGTTGACGTTCACCAAACTGCTGAAGGTTTTTGATCCGGAAGATCTGGCCGGCGATCGCGGTCCCGGAAAAGTATATCCGCTTCCTACTGTTTACACATTGGGTATCAAATTAAATTTAAAATAAGGAACTATGAAATATATTAAATATATCGCCCCGGGCTTTGTAATCCTGCTGATACTGAATGCGTGCTCGAAGCAACTGGATCTTTCTCCCCAGGATACGATCACCAATTCGCAATACTGGAGTCAGCCGAATGACCTGACGATCTATGTAAATCAGTTTTATACGGGGTTTCCCGTGAACAGCGGGTATTTCGTTAGTCCGTTCTGGACCGATATTAACAGCGATGACATGATCCCTGGCACGTATAATCAGCGTTTGGCCGGAGAAAACACAAACAGTACCGGTAACGCCAACTGGAATTTCGCCAGGATCCGGAGTGTAAACTATGGCCTCGAAAATTATCAGCGGATACAGGGATTGTTCAGCCAGCTGTCAGCAGGTGTGGGGGAGCTTAGATTTTTCAGGGCCTATTTCTATTTTGATCTCGTAAAACTGTATGGGGATGTTCCCTGGCTCAGCAATACCATCAACATTGATTCAAAAGAATTATATAATGTCCGCACAAAAAGGAATATCGTTATAGATTCTGTACTGAATGACCTGGACAGCGCAATCGCTTACCTTCCGGCAAAAGCATTGGCCTCTCCGAACCGCCTGAATAAAGAATGTGCCCTGCTTTTTAAATCCAGGGTTGCATTATTCGAAGGCACCTGGGAGAAATACCATGCTTCCACACCGTTCGGCGTGGACGGGGCCAACCCTCAAAAATACCTGCAGGCGGCGGCAGATGCTTCCAGGGCCCTGATAGATATGGGCACCGCACAACTGTATATCCCGGACGAGCCCTATCATTATTTCAGGGAAATTTTCGGGAATACGGATCTCTCTTCCAACCCCGAGATGCTCCTGTGGAAAAAGAATGTGGAAGCGCTGGGCATGGGGCTTCATATCCAGGGTGCATTATACCAGGGGGGCGACCGGGGCCTGTCCAAATCCCTTGTTGAAAGTTTCCTGTGCAAGGACGGCCTCCCGATTTCAATAAGTCCACTGTATAAAGGCGACGATAATCTGACGAACGTTGTTACCGACCGGGATCCGCGTTTGTCTCAATCCATGTGGGTGCCGGGTGAACCTTACACCGTAAAGAATAATGTCGTGCTGGAATACTTCTCCCTGCCCTGGCTGGATAAGACAGGTGAATTGAGATGCACTTCCGGATACCAGCTGGCAAAAGGAAGAACGGTGCGCGTGGAGCTGGCCAAGGATGATGGAGAAACGGCGTCTATTATTTTCCGTTATGCGGAAGCGCTGTTGAATTATGCGGAAGCGAAGGCGGAGCTGGGAACACTTACCCAGGCAGACGTGGATATCAGCATAAATAAATTACGCGAACGGGTTCAGATGCCGGATCTGGATATCAATGCCATTGCAACTGATCCTGATTGGCTGTACCCGACGCTGAGCGCCGAGATCAATGAGATCCGGAGAGAGCGCCGCGTGGAACTGGCCTGCGAAGGATATCGCCTGGACGATCTCGAACGCTGGGCGGATATGGGCAGACTGGTTGGTCAACGCCCATTGGGAGCGAAATTCAAACAGACGGATTTTCCAACCCTGGTTCCCGGATCAAGTATCCTGGTGAATGCGGACGGCTATATCGATCCATACCAGAAAGCGTTGCCTACCGGATATAAGTTCAAAGTGGGCAGGGATTATTTATTTCCCATACCGCAGCTGGAACTTAATCTCAACGAAAACCTGGATCAGAACCCGGGCTGGCAATAATAATGGATCTGTCGATAAAGATGCAGGACATCCGGTATAAAGTACTAATTGCTAAATCAGATGCGCATATGAATAAATTACGGTGTTTTCTCTTAATGACCCTGATTACTTCGTCGCTTCATGGCCAGAAAAATCCGAATATCATTTTTATTCTGGCAGATGATCTTGGTTACGGCGACGTAAAATGTTTTAATCCGGGTGGAAAAATTGCGACACCGAATATAGACAGGCTGGCTGCGGGCGGAATGATGTTTACGGATGCTCATTCCGGCTCTTCAGTCTGCACGCCGTCGAGATACAGCATCCTGACGGGAAGGTATCCCTGGCGTTCGAGATTGCAGAAAGATGCGCTCTGGGGATATGCGCCGCACCTGATCGATCCGGCAAGAGTAACGGTAGCTTCTTTCTTAAAAAACAATGGATATTTCACGGCGTGCGTTGGGAAATGGCATCTCGGCATGGACTGGGTTGTAAGTCAGTCCGCGTCAAAGGATTCGCTGCACTTTCTTCGACCTACGTCGGGCAATCCCCTGATCAAAACGGGTTGGGAGGTGGATTACAGCAAGCCTGTTCAGAATGGGCCGAACAGTGCCGGCTTCGATTATTTTTATGGCATCAGCGCGTCTCTTGATATGCCGCCGTTTGTTTTCATCGAGAATGATCGCACGGAAGAAATACCATCAATGGTGAAAACCTTTGTCCGCCCGGGACCTGCCGGGAAACATTTTGAGGCCGTAAATGTATTGCCTGCTGTGGTTAAAAAAACACAGGAGATCATTGCGTCAAAAGCCGTATCAGGGACCCCGTTCTTTATTTATATGGCGATGCCTTCGCCGCATACGCCCATTGTGCCGGATGCCGGTTTTAAAGGAAAAAGCGGTGTAACGGATTACGGCGACTATGTCATGGAAACGGACTGGGGTGTGGGCCAGGTAATGAAGACCCTGGATTCCCTTGGCATAACCGGCAATACCGTTGTTTTTTTTAGTTCCGATAATGGCTTTGCGCCCTACGTACTGCGGCAGTATAATGTTGAAAAGTCCGGGCATTTCCCGAGCTATATTTTCCGGGGGTACAAATCGGATATATGGGAGGGAGGGCATCGTGTTCCCACGATAGTCCGCTGGCCTGGTCATATCCGGCCGGGATCCACCTGTTCCCAATTCGTTTCACTTACGGATTTTATGGCCACCTGCGCGGGGTTGCTGAATAAAAGATTGCCGGCAGATGCGGGGGAAGACAGCTATAATATTATGCCCTACCTGACAGGCGAAGCAAAGCGGACTGTTCGCAAATCGATTGTTTACGCTTCAATGTACGGGAATTTTTCCATCCAGGAAGGTAAGTGGAAACTGGTGCTCTGTCCGAATTCAGGAGGATATGCATCCCCTAAAGAGTGGAGCGCTTATCAGGAAGGATTGCCCTTAATGCAACTATATGATATGGAGTCGGATGTTTCAGAAAAGCGCAACCTGGAGGCGCAGTTTCCGGAAGTGGTAAAGAGAATGACGAAACTGTTAGAGTCCATTATAGACAACGGCAGAAGCACGCCCGGCCGGAAATTAAAAAACGATGTGCCGGTGGATCTTTGGAAAAAGGGCTAATGAACTGCCTGATAAAACAGGGAATAAAATCTGCGCTGATGAATGCATATTTATTTATCTGTAAGAGAATTATCAAATGGTTTACAAGGGAAGTATTTATATGAGCACAGGTTCTAAAATAACGCATAGTATGATTTTGCGTATTTCTCTGTTCCTCCTGCTGTCCGGCTTAATAGTTTCGGAAAGCCATGGACAAGCATCTCTTTCATTAGCTTCCTATCATATTGTTCCGGCGCCGGTAAGAGTAGAACCTGCCAACGGAAATTTCGTGCTGAGCAGCACAGTAAAGATCTTCCTGTCCAGTGTCGATACCCAAGCTCACGACGCGGCGAAGCTGTTTTCGGAAGAAATTAACCGGGCCACCGGGTTTCACCTACAGCCTGCCGGTAAGGTTTCAAAAAATGACCGGGTCATCAGCCTGATACTGAACAAAATGGTAAATGAAGTGCTGGGGCAGGAAGGGTATACGCTGGAGGTTCAACCTGCGCGCATATTCATCCGGGCAAATAAACCCGCCGGGCTGTTTTATGGCCTGCAGACACTTCTGCAACTGCTGCCGCCGGAAATCGAGCGCCCCGGGAAGACTATTTCTGTAAAATGGAATATACCCTGTGTACGCATCACCGACTATCCCCGCTTCGGTTGGAGAGGGCTGATGCTGGACGTAAGCCGGCATTTCTTTTCAAAAGAATTTATCAAATCGTATATCGACGAAATGGTGAAGTACAAATACAATGTATTTCACTGGCACCTGACGGATAACCATGGCTGGCGTATAGAAATTAAAGGATTGTCCAACCTCACGGAAACAGGTGCCTGGCGTGTGCCGAGAACCGGTCGGCGCGGTAGTTTTCTGCCGGCTCAACCGGGTGAAAAGCCGACCTACGGAGGCTATTATACGCAGGAGGATATATCAGAAATCGTGGAATATGCGCAAAAACGTTTTGTAACCATCGTTCCGGAAATCGACGTGCCGGCGCACAGCCTGGCCCTGATCGCCTCCTATAAAAACCTTTCCTGCGTGCAGGTTCAGTACCGGGTGAATCCGCTGAAGAAATTCACCGAAAGGGAAGACGATGTGCTTTGCGTGGCCAATGATTCCACTTGGGTAGTGCTGGACAAGATATTCACGCAGGTGGCTGCCTTATTCCCGGGCGACTATATACACATGGGAGGAGACGAAGCGTTTAAGGGCTATTGGGAAAATTGCCCGAAAGACCAGGCGCTGATGAAACGGGAAGGGATCAGCACGCTTGACGGACTGCAGAGCTATTTTGTAAAGAAGCTGGAAAAGCTGATCGCTTCAAAAGACAAGAAGATGATCGGCTGGGATGAAATCCTGGAAGGTGGCCTTGCCCCCGGCATCCCTGTTATGAGCTGGCGCGACCAACAGGGAAATGGAATACAAAGTGCGGCGAACGCCGCAAGATCGGGCCACCAGGTGGTTGTGACCCCGCATTCTGCGGCCTATCTCGATTTGTACCAGGGAGACCCCGTTATCGAGCCCTTTACCTATGGCCGGGTGCGCCTGAAAACCTGCTATGAACTGGAGCCGGTTCCTGAAGCGGTGGATGAGAAACAGATACTGGGAGGACAGGGCAATCTGTGGACGGAGGCTGTTCCCAATAAACGCCACGCGGAATATATGACCTGGCCACGTGGGCTGGCGCTGGCGGAAACCTTCTGGTCGCAAAAGCAGAATCGCAGCTGGCCTGACTTTATAAAACGCATGGAATGGCAGTTTGAACGCCTGGACGCCGCGCAGGTGAAATATGCAAGGAGCGCTTACGATGCCATTATCAGCGCGGTAAACGGCAGCGACGACTCGCTGAAAGTAAAACTGGAAACAGAAATTCCGGGTATTGATATATATTATACGTTCAATGGCACCAATCCGGATAATTTTTATCCTGCATATGAAGGCTCGCCGCTGGACATTCCGACCGGTGCATCTGAGATCCGGGTAATCACGTACCGCGACGGGAAACCGGTGGGTAAGCAGATCAATTTTATGCTGGACGGGCTAAAAAAGAGGCTCCCTAAATTGTGAGGACTCTCCGGTTTGCCGGCATTTGCTTTCGTTACTGACGGCCTGCTCATGAATTGAAAAGGATAAATATGGATTTTGTAATATAACCTTTAAATATAAAAGTATGAGAGTCAAGAAAAAGTTTTTTGTTGCTGTTATAATGATGTGTTTTACATACCTGCCGGCTGTTAATGCGCAGCACTGGTATAAAGGAAACCTTCATACCCATTCTCTCTGGAGCGACGGCGATGATTATCCCGAGATGATTACCGAGTGGTATAAAACGCATGGCTATAATTTCATCGGATTGTCTGAGCACAATAAGATACAGGAAGGATCGAACTGGATGCTGGTAAAAACAGATATCGGTAAAAAGGCATTTAATAAATATTTCAGCCGGTTTGGTTCCCTGGTGGATTATGTGCATTGGTCAAACGATCTGAGGGTGAGGCTTAAAACACTGGAAGAGTATCGCGGTTTGTTTGAAGAGAAGGGGAAATTCATGATCTTCCAGAATGAAGAGATCACTTCTAATCTCAATTCCCATCCGCTGCATATGGTGGCTACCAATATCAAATATGTGATAGAAGGACAGTACGGAACCAGCAATACGGAAATTATCCAGAAAACGGTAAACCAGGTTTATGAGCAGAGAAAGGAAACCGGCCGGAAAACTATTGTTCAGTTGAACCATCCGAATTTTGGATACGCCGTTACAGCGGCCGATATCATGCCGGTGAAAAACTTACGCTTCTTTGAAGTGCATAACGGCGCGCCAGCCACCCATAATTATGGGAACGCTGTGAACGACAGCACGGAAGTGATCTGGGATAAAGTAAATCTGCACTTTTATAAAGAAGGCCGTCCCCTCCTTTTTGGTAACGGCGTGGATGATACCCACAATTACCACGAAATGAATCCGGGACTGAATAACCCGGGACGCGCCTGGATCATGGTGTATGCGCCCGAGCTGACCCCTTCCGCGATTATTGATGCAATGGAAGCCGGCAGGTATTATGCATCCACCGGCGTGGTGCTGGAAGACCTGGGCTTCTCCAATAAAAAGATTTCGCTCCGTGTTAAGCAGGAAGATAGCGTGACCTACCGGATTCAGTTTATTGGCGTACGAAAAGGGAAAGAGCGTTCGGAAATATTGAAGGAAGTAGCGGGGGCAGAAGCGGAATATGTGTTGGGCCCCGATGATTTGTTCGTCCGGGCAAAGATCATTTCTTCCAAACTGAAAGAAAATGTAAGTGTGATCGGGGATGTGGAAACGGCCTGGACGCAACCGGTGACCCGGAAATAACTGGTCCTGTGATAGCAGGGGCCGGGGAGAAGTTTATCAGATAAAAAGTATTTCATGAGAATTTGCAGGACGAAAAAAATGCCGAAGAGCCTTGGTTACGGGATGATCTCAGGATTGCTCCTTCCAGTCTTTCTTACCCTGTCATTTCCCGGACTCGGGCAGCCGGGAGAGACCATGCCCTTTCGGGCTGAGCCCTTAATCATGCAGGGCGATCTTTCAGCATTGATGGTAGTGGGGATCGATAGTTTCCTGACGAAGGAAACACAGCGTGTTGCAGGAGCGAGAAGCCAGTTGTGGCATCGCGATTTTTCGGATGCGGCCTCTTTCAACCGTTCCATTTACGTGCAGCGGGAAGAGTTGTCACGCATCCTTGGTGTTTCGGATACACGGCAGACACCGCATCTGGAAGTGATGACGGGAACAGAACTGCAACCGCTTGTTGTTCGGGCGAACGATTGCAGTATACGGGCCGTGCGCTGGAAGGTGCTGGAAGAATTAACTGCGGAAGGGTTGTTGCTGGAGCCGAAAGGTAAACCGCGCGCAAGGATAGTTGTTATTCCGGATGCGGATGAACTGCCGGAAATCCTGGCAGGCATGGAGCAGCCCGGAAGCCGGGGTTACGCCGTAGCCCGGCAGTTGGCAGCGGCAGGATGCGAGGTGCTGGTGCCCGTACTGCTGAGCCGGCAGGATGATTTTTCCGGGAGCCTTTCCTTAAACAGGTACACGAATCAAACACACCGGGAATGGATATACCGACAGGCGTTTGAAGTGGGCCGCCATGTGATAGGGTACGAGCTGCAAAAAATATTTTCCGCCATCGACTGGATGGAATCGAAGGGTGACGGAACGCCGATCGGAGTAGCAGGTTACGGCGAAGGCGGATTACTTGCACTGTATGCGGCGGCTCTGGACACGCGGATATCCTCGACCCTGGTCAGTGGTTATTTCGATGCGCGGCAAGCGCTCTGGAAAGAACCCATTTACCGTAATGTGTTTGGGTTATTAAAATATTTTGGAGATGCAGAACTATCGGTTATGGCGTGGCCGCGGCGGCTGGTAGTTGAAGTATCCAAGGCTCCCGAGATTGCGAGATCGCCTGAAGTAGTCAAAGGACGTTCCGGGGCGGCGCCGGGCAGCCTGCGCACTCCGGATTTCAACGATGCCAGATCGGAATGGAACAGGGCACGTGCAATGCTGCCGCAAAATGAAGTCCATCTGCGCTGGTGCGCAGATGGCGGCCGTGCATTTGTGAAACCATTTTCGGCGTCCGCATTAAATGCATTCACGGCGGCGTTGCAGATCAGCCTTCCGAAAACAGCTTCAATACTGTTAAGTCCCCTGATGATCACCGGTTGGATTGACACTGCAAAGCGGCAGGAACGTATGGTACGCAGCATGGAGCAACAGGCACAACGGGAAATTATTCTGGGTGAAAGGGCAAGGAATAAAAATTTCTGGCAGCAGGTGAAAGGAGATACATCGGAGCAGCGGCCTGTCAAAACAGCGTTAAGAGAAAAATTCTGGCAACAGATCGGCAGGTTGCCGGCACCATCAATGCCTTTCAATACGCGCGCACGGGTACTGGAAAAAAATGCAGAGTGGACGAGCTATGAAGTAATGCTGGATGTGTGGCCGGGTGTATTTGCATGGGGCATCCTGCTCATCCCCGCCGATATGAAACCGGGCGAGCGGCGTCCAGTGGTGGTTTGCCAGCATGGACTGGAGAGCGTACCAATGGATGTGGTCACCACGGATCCGAAATCAAGGTTCTATCATTTTTATAAGGGGTTTGCCGCGCAATTGGCAACGCGTGGATATATAACCTTTGCGCCCTGCAACCTGTACCGGGGAGAAGATAAGTTCCGGGTATTGCAACGCAAAGCCAACCCGTTGGGTCTGTCCCTTTTTTCGGTGATGACAGGTCAGCATCAGCAGATCGTGGAATGGCTAAAGGAACAATCCTTTGTTGATCCGCAACGCATCGGGTTTTACGGGTTGTCCTATGGGGGAAAATCGGCGATGCGCATCCCGGCATTGATAGAAGATTATGCATTCTCAATTTGTTCAGGAGATTTCAATGAATGGGTTCGCAAATGCAGCAGTATCGACTATGCTTTCAGCTATGTGTTCAGTGGAGAATATGAGATGCCGGAATGGGATCTGGCCCATACGTTCAATTATGCGGAGATGGCTGCATTGATTGCACCACGCCCGTTCATGGTAGAGCGCGGTCATTACGATAACGTTGCCACGGATGAATGGGTGGGATATGAGTTTGAGAAAGTGCGCAGACACTACGACGCGCTGGGATTGCCGCAATCTGTGCGTATAGAATATTTTCCGGGACCCCATACTATAAATGGAGTGGGCACTTTTGAATTTATTGATCGGCTGATGAAGTAAGGATCAGGAACCGGTTGCCCGGAAGGGAGCGATAAAAATTTCATGACTGCAATAATGATGCTTAAAAAGTAATTAAATGGAATTAACCAACAAGACAGCGCTGATTACCGGCGGCACACATGGCATAGGAGCAGAAACAGCACTCAGCCTGGCAAGACAGGGTGTCAAAATAAGCCTGGTGGCGAGGCATGTTGATGATGTACAGTTTTTACCAAAGCTGAAAGAAATGGGAGTGGAATACCTGCTCATATCTGCCGACCTGAGCAAGGAGGAAGAATGCAAGCGGGTGGTAAATGAAACCTACAAGAGATTCGGTGCCATTGATATTCTTGTTCACAGCGCCGGATCGGCCGCGCCGGGAAATCTTTTAAATGGTGCAAGAGAAGTCTGGTACCAGGCTTTTGATATTCATATACATGCTATCTTTCATCTTTGTACCGCAGCGGTTCCTTATATGAAAAAGCATGGAGGCTCAATCATTTTGATTTCTTCCGCAGCCGGAATACGTGGCGTGAAAAATGCACTCGCTTATGCGGTTGTCAAAGGGGCCATTCCACAATTCACCAGAGCAATGGCCCTGGAGCTTTCTGCGGCGAACATCCGGGTAAATTGCGTTTCACCCGGAGTCATCCGGACCCGTTTTCAGGATTATCTTACCGAGGAGCAGGTAAGGAACAATATCGAAAATCGGATCCCTTTGCACCGGGAAGGCACTTCGGCCGACGTTGCCGATGCGATCTGCATGCTGATCAAAAATGATTTTATTACAGGAGAAAACCTCGTAATTGACGGAGGGATGACCATGCGCATTGCCTGAGGGAAGAACCATAGAAGCCAGTCAACATGAAGATAAAAAAATTAGAATTATTTAAGGTTCCACCTCGTTGGCTGTTCCTGAAAATAACGACGGATAATGGGATCGAAGGCTGGGGTGAGCCGGTGGTGGAAGGGAAAGCGGATACGGTAAAAGCAGCAGTGGAAGAAATGGCCGATTATATCATCGGAAAAGAAGCAGGGAAGATCGAAGATGTATGGCAACTGCTATACCGTGGCGGGTTCTATCGTGGAGGTGCTGTGCTGATGAGCGCAATTGCCGGTATCGATCAGGCTTTATGGGATATCAAAGGCAAGGCCCTGGGTGTGCCGGTATATGAACTTTTGGGTGGGGCGGTTCGTGATAAGATGAAGGTCTATAGCTGGATTGGGGGCGACAAACCATCGGGCCTTGTAGAGCAGGCCAGGGAAAGAATGGCAGCAGGATATAAAGCGGTAAAAATGAATGCCTGTGCAGACATGGAATGGATCGACACACCTAAAAAAGTTCAGGATGCCATTGTCGGTATCCACTCCGTAAGGGAAGCGATCGGGTACGAGGCCGGTCTTGGTATCGACTTTCACGGACGGGTGCACAAAGGAATGGCTAAAGGTTTTATGCGCGACTTGGAGTACATTAAGCCCATGTTTATTGAAGAGCCGGTTTTATCTGACAATAAAGAAGCTTTTGCCCAGCTGGCGCAATATACCAGCACACCTATAGCCACAGGGGAAAGACTTTACAGCCGTTGGGATTTCAAGCCTTTTTTTGATCAGGGCGCTATTGATATCATTCAGCCGGACCTGAGTCATGCCGGCGGTATTTCAGAAGTGCGGCGGATTGCCGCTATGGCCGAAGCTTATGATATTGCGCTTGCCCCCCATTGCCCACTTGGCCCCATTTCTTTTGCTGCAGCCCTGCAAATCGATTTTAGCAGCATCAACGCGATTATCCAGGAAACCAGCCTGGGGATCCATTATAATAAAGGAGCAGATCTGCTGGATTATCTCCTGAACCCAGAAATATTCCAGGTAAAAGATGGGTATGTAGACCGTCCGTTATTACCCGGACTTGGGATTCAGATCAATGAAGAGAAGGTCCGGGAGATGGCATTAGAGGGGCATGATTGGAAGAATCCTGTATGGAGAAATAAAGATAACGGTATCGCAGAATGGTAAAATGGAATTCCATATTGAGCTGTGACTGGGGAACGTCTTCCTTTCGCCTGAAGCTGGTAACCGCCGCGGGGCACGAAATAGTGGGGGTATTGAATGCAGGAGAAGGTAATGCTGTCATCCATGACAGATGGAAAGCCGGGGGCGGCTTTCAAGGAGCTGCCAGGGAAACTTTTTACCTTAAGCAGCTGCAGGAAAGTATACATGTTCTGTCAAACCAATTGACGACTCCACTGAGCGGAATCCCTATTCTGGTATCCGGCATGGCCAGCTCTTCAATCGGCATGAGAGAACTCCCCTATGCATCCCTGCCTTTTTCAACAGACGGAACCAATGCAGTTGTGCAGGAATTGCCTGCCGGAAAAGATTTTCCTCATACCGTTTGGATGATATCGGGTATCAGCAGTCACCAGGATATTATGAGAGGGGAGGAAACGCAACTGGTGGGTCTGGCTGCTTTGGATAATAAAATATTTCTCAATGAAAGGTCCGTATGCGTCTTCCCCGGCACCCATTCAAAGCACGTAACGGTGGCAAACGGGAAAGTGGTTGATTTTAAGACTTACATGACGGGGGAATTGTTCCGGCTAATGACCCATCATAGCATATTAAAAGATGCAATTGCTGAAAATAACAAGCAGGGTCAGCTGGCCGGATCGGAAACCGAAGCTTTTTGCATGGGTGTTGAGGAATCCGGGAACTCCGACCTGTTGCACAACTTCTTCTCAATACGTGTAAATCATTTATTTGGCAGATCAACCAAATGCGAAAACCTGTTTCATTTGAGCGGGCTGCTGATCGGATCGGAATTAAGAAGTTTAATAAATGAAGGAAGAAGCCGCATTCTGTTGTGCAGTGGCAGCAATATGTATCAGTTTTATAAGCTGGGTATGGAAATACTGGATTTGCAAAAGCAGGCGATTTTTATTGGCCCGGAGCTGATGGATCGTGCCGCTATGGAAGGGCAACTTAAAATATTTCAAAACAGGGTGACTTAATCTATTGAGCGAAGCAATGGGAAACAATTTATTTTCATGGAAAAGATTTTCAGAGCTTCCGGTGGTTGGCATCCTAAGGAATATTACGATGGAAGACCTGGGCAGTATCCTTCCCTTATATCAGGAAGCAGGGTTGTCGACCATTGAGATTACGATGAATACATTGGGGGCTGAACAAATGATCCGGTATGCGACTGAGCAGTACGGTTCTCAATTGAATATTGGTGCCGGAACGGTTTGTAACCCGGGGGATCTTGAAAAAGCATTACAGGCCGGTGCACAGTTTATTGTTACACCAATAGCCGATGAGCCGGTGATTCGTCTTTGCAGACAGGAAGCTATTCCGGTATTTGCCGGTGCCTTTACCCCTACTGAAATATATAAAGTATGGGACCTGGGAGCCGATATAGTAAAGATCTTTCCGGCTACTTCTCTGGGAGTCCAAT
>CAZREP010000019.1:29440-39114 GCA_964599035.1 uncultured Terrimonas sp.
CTACTACCAATATTATTCATGCTGATCCTGATATTGATAATCTTCCAATGGTTTTATATATAAAAGATTTGAAAGGTCCGTTCAACCAGATAAAATTAATGCCGACCGGGGGTGTGAACATTGCCAATTGCGTGGATTTTCTGGATGCAGGGGCCGAGGGTTTGGGAATGGGAGGCCGGTTATTTGATAAGATCAGGATCAGGGATAAGGACTGGATGGCGTTATCAACCACTTTTACATGTCTGGTAAAGAAAATAAAGAACGGGCAAACAGCATCCGCATAGCTGGAGAATTGATTTACCCGTTCCGGGGTTTGAATGAGGAGTTCATTTTTTATGCTGTTGTAAAGTACATTGTATGAATCGACGTAGATTTTTGATCAATGGATCGGGGTTAACAGCCAGCGCACTGTTTAATCTTCCTTCCCTGCCGGGCCGCTCTGTGTTGGAGAATACAATTGAATTTCCCGGTAAATCAAGATTTTCGCATCGCCTGCCGGAAACGGACGGACATTACCTGCGTACTTGCGGTTATGTGGAAGATGTTCCGGTGGCTGAGTATAGCTGGGCCCCGGATGATGCCTATGAAGACTTTCTCGATATGAAATTCGGTATCCGCGTGCATTGGGGCTTATATTCCCTGCTGCAGTTGCAGAATGAGTCCTGGCCTTTTCTCACGGCTTCCCTGCGGGAAAGGCAGGCCTACCAGGAGTTATACAAGGCCTGGGACCCGGTAGGATTTGATGCAGATCAGTGGATGGGCTTTTTTAAAGAGAGCGGGGCAAAGATGTTTTCTTTCACAGCCAAGCATCACGATGGCTTTTCGATGTATGATACAAAGACCCGGGTGAAGAAAAGGGCTGACTGGCTTTCGCCGGCAGGCCCTACGCTGGAGGATTGCGATCTGGCATACAGTATCATGGAAACACCCTTTCGGCGTGACGTGGTAAAGGAGCTCTCGGAAGCCGCGCATAGGGAGAACATGAAGATCGATTTGTACTTCTCACATCCCGATTGGTATGACGCGGATTTTCGTCCTTATACCTATCATCCACTGCAGGTGCCGGATGCCGCCACGCTTTCCGTAACGGGCAGGAACAGAGCGCCGATACTGGAGCATCCCGAAAAGCGATATGGCAAATCGGGTTTGGTGATGATACCTGATGCAGACCCTGAATCGGTAAACCGGATGATGCGGCGTCACCGTAACCAGCTGGAAGAGCTTATCACGCGCTATGGGAAGATTGATATGGTTTGCCTGGACATGTTTCTGGGCCCGGCTGTCTGGCCGGCATTGCGGGACACGATGATCTACCTACGGAAGCTACGGCCAGAGGTTATGTACCGGGCGCGGGGCATTGGCAATTACGGAGATTATTATACACCCGAGGGTTTTGTACCGGGCAGCAAGGAAAACACAGATGTTCCCTGGTTTGTGATCTACCCGCTGGGAGGAACTTTTTCCTATGAACCGGTGGCAGAAAGGTATAAAGGAGCAAAGTGGGTAGTTCATAATCTCATAGACGCAGTTGCCAAAGGTGGAAATTTTATGGCGGGCATCGGTCCCGATGGAAGCGGCAGATTTCATTCCGAAGCCATTGCGCAGCTCAGGCAAACCGGCTCGTGGTTGAAGGTTAACGGTGAAGGAATATACGCCACGCGGGCAAGGGAAGGAAACCTGTGGAAACAGGGAGATCAGATCCGCTACACACGCTCTAAAGACAATAAAGCGGTTTATGCATTTACGTTCGAATGGCCCGGAGAGCAACTTATTCTTCAAACGGTTAAGCCGGGCCGTAAGGCAAAAATATTCCTGATGGGCGATAACCGGGTGCTTTCGTGGAAACATGATAGTTCCCGTGGATTGATTATCGAACTCCCGGCCGGCTTACGGGAAAGTCTTTCGCCGGTGGGGCAAATCGCTTATGGATTTAAAATAGAAATATGACCTGCATTCAACTTTATTAAATGAAAAGAAATCCGTTGGGTAATGGAAACGAACGCGCGTCCCGGATGCGTTGGATTATGCTGTCCTTCGCCCTATTGGCAACCATTCTTAATTATGTAGACCGTCTGGCTTTTAATTATCTAAGTGCGGAAGGAGCGCTTCGAAAACTGATCCCCGACGATGCATTTGGTTATATCGGAACTGCATTTTTCATCGGCTACCTGATTTCAAACCTGGCTTCGGGATTTATTATTGATAAACTGGGTACCAGGATCGGGTATTCCCTGTGTATGGCTTTCTGGACAACGGCCTCGCTGTTACAGGCACTGGCTACGCTACCTTTCCATTTTGGAATATTCCGGGCTTTACTGGGGATCGGAGAGGCGGGAAACTGGCCTGCCGCCATTAAATTAACCAGCGAATGGTTTCCCCCGGAAGAGCGCTCAACCGCAACCGGTATATTTAACAGTGGGGCTGCCGTGGGGGCAATCATTACACCTCCTTTAATCGTTTGGCTTGGAAACGCCTTTGGATGGCAGGCTGCTTTTCTCATCATTGGCGGGGTGGGGTATTTATGGCTTGCTGCTTTTTGGTTTATCTACTATACTCCCGAACGCTCACTAAAGGAATCGAAGGCAAGGATCGTTCCGCCGCTGAAACTGATAAAAATCCGTTTTGTTTCCTGGTTCACGATTTCTAAAGTGTTTATGGATCCGATATGGTATTTCATCACATTCTGGATCGGCCGCTACCTGGTAGAAGTGCATGGGTGGGGATTGGAAAAAATCGGCTGGTTTGTGATGCTCCCGTTCATTGTCGCCGACCTGGGAAATATTCTCGGAGGATTGTTTACCCAATTCATCATCAGGAAAGGTATTGCCGTTGCCAGGGCGCGCAAAATATCGGTGGGAATATTCGGAATGATCCTGGGTTTGAGTTTGATCCTGGGACCTTTTGTAATTGTTTCTCCCGCTTCGGCCCTGATTGTTTTAAGTCTGGCCGGGTTCGGCTATGCAGCTTATACTTCCAACAGCATGGCATTCCCGGGCGATGTGGTACCGCAAAGCGCAACCGCTTCCGTATGGGGAATCGCCAGCGTGGGAGCCGGTCTGGGTGGCGTGATATTTCAATCGCTTTCCGGCATCACGGTAAAAAATCTTTCTACCGCTTTCGATTATGCAACAGCATACAATACAGTTTTTATCGGCTATGGAATTATGGCCTTGATCGGGCTTTCCATCGTATTGTTTTTAATGGGGCCACTGGTTAAAAATAAATCGCTGCAGGATTATGTGGATGCCGGCGAAAGCGATGCTCTCTCATAATAGCAACCGTTCATTAACCATGTTAAAAATAAATCTACTGCATCCGGACATCCTGCTGGTATTGGCCAGCAATGGACATGGTGCCAGAGTGCTAATAGCGGATGCTAATTTTCCCTTCACTACCTGCACGCCGGCGACCTGCAAAAAGGTCTTTTTGAATTTATCGCCCGGCGTATTGACTGTAACTCAGGTTCTGAGAGTTATTCAGGATCACATACCTATCGAGTCCGCTATTATCATGTCTCCTCCGGATGAAAGCCGACAGCCGATACATGCTGAGTTTAGAGAGATATTAGGCGAGGGCATCATCTTTAACCCTGAAAAAAGACCGGGCTTTTACCGAGAAACCAAATCGGAAGATACCTGCCTTTTGATTGCAACAGGGGATACCAGGCGATTCGCCAATATCCTGATCGTAATAGGAAGTAAATGACCGCCACTATCAAAATGATAGGCATTCAGCTTTTTAATTAACCTTCGATATTTGAGTTGTCTTATTCCCGTCCACTAAGATGGCAGTTGCATAATTCACCGAGCTTTAAGAAGTCCTCAACTTCTTGGTTCGTTAATTCTCCTGTCGAGGCTACTTTTTTTAACTGCTTCACTTTGAACACCGTCCACTTATCCACCTTGTCATATTTATCATTAATGGATTGACTATTAACAGACCATCTGGTTCAGGGTGTCGTATAACAGCTTAAGATTTCAGATGCATTAATACCCTTTAAATAGCTACGATTAGGGTACTTTGATTATTGTGTTGCGTATATTTATGAGGTGGCAAATGAAAACGGCATCACATCAATCAACAAAACGATACATAAAAAATGCCTGAGCAGCTTCATAACTATTACCTGAACAAAGAAGAGCCAAACAAGAGTTGCCTGCTTGCGTTGCGGGACATTATCCTTAGCCAGGATGCAAATATTACTGAAATACAAAAGTGGGGAATGCCCTGCTTCTGCTATAAGAAAAAAATGTTTTGCTATTTGTGGACAGATAAAAAGACTGGCCGGCCGTATATTCTTATGGTAGAAGGAAAATACCTTGACCACCCCAGGTTGGAAGAAGGCAAACGTTCCCGGATGAAGGTTTTCAGCGTTAATCCAAACAAAGATTTACCCATAAAGACAATTAAGACCATTTTACAAAAAGCATTGGACCTGTACAGAACGGGTGTAATAAAACTCAAAGATTGACAAAACGAAAAGCGGATATGCTTAACCGTTGAACGTTAGCACAGGTATCAGGGTTTTACAAATAAGTTATGCAGTGTGCGGCCTTTTCATTAGCTCTTCCTGATATGTCAATACTGCCTTTTTCAGCAAAAAATACTTTCTTGATAATAAATAGGCATAGTTATGCATTGCGGTATAAAGAATATTCAGGCTCTCATCGAAGTAGCTGGTTTCACTGAAATACACCCATGTTTGTGAAGTGTACTGCTCCAGGCTGTGTTTTATTTCCTGCGTAATTTCTGTTGTATAGACAGGGTCTGATAAAACAGGTGGTATTCCCTCCCTCAGCCGCTCTTCTAGTGGTTTAATGCTTTCGAGGTTGGCCCTTATTTGGTCATAAGGTGTTGTTACGCTCGCAAATTGCAATCCGTTTAACAGCTTGATGTATATGTCATATTTTGAATCGAAAGTCTTGTCAAACTCAAAGAACTCATTATACAGCCTTTCTAATTTCGGGGGCTTGTTTTGCTGTTTCTCTTCTTCTTTAAAGTATTTATAGATGCCGGCATCGTTCCTTTTGATCCGTTCGTTAATATTTTCCAGTTCGATTTTGAGCTTTTCAATAAGCTCACCGGCATCTTTTCGTTTATACCTTACTCCGTCGTAGTCGAAGGTTTTTACGGAGAGTGTATTATTGGAAATACTCTTTAGCGTTTCGATATCATTCTGTAATGCAATGGCAGAATACACCAGGTCAACTTTTTCATCAGAAAATAATTCCTCGAATGGGATGTTACGTGCCGATGATCCTTTTTGGCCAGGATCAATATTTGCCGGGTTCTTATGGTCGTAATAGCCATTATATGCAGTGGCAAACGAATTGGATAAAGCTTCCTGCCTGTATGCTTCCAGAAACTTGTCGGATGAAATCGCTTTTGTCTCTCCCTGGGCACTTACTCCCTCAAATATGCCGGCGGTTAACTGTTTTTGTAGTTCAACGATATCGGTAAACACGTCATTGGCAGGTGTGTCGGAAGTATGCTCCGTTGTAAGCCCTGTTTTTTCCAACCTTTTTATCCTTTCATGTATGGCGGGGTGTGAAGCCCATTGGTCTTTAATGACTAACTTAGACTTATCGAATTTGCTTTGTTCTTCTAAAGATACATCAGGAAGGTTGTTAGTGATAGTGAACCCATTTACTTCTGCGCGAAAATGAACAACCGCAGCCTGGTCGCTGTATAAGTTTTCACTTTTTATGTTTTCAGAGATTTTACTATTATAAAAATTCAGCACATTATTAAATGAATTGTCTGCCAATGCCATCCTCAGCAAAGATCTTTTGAGCGGTTCATAACCGGTTACGTGGGCTGCAATTTCGTCGGCATGAAATTCCATTTCCCTTGAAAGCCCCATATAACTTTTGTTCACTATCTCGTACATTTTTCTCAGGACCCACTGAATACCTTCGTTTATTTTTACGGCAATGACTACAAAAATTGAAAAATAGCCGCTCATATTGGCCCATCGTTGAATGAGATCTTTATATGCTTCATTGTCATAAAGGATATTGAAAATGACCTGGTTTACATTGTAAACATAGCTTCCTACTTTCATTGTTCTTTGAGAGAAGTGACCGAACTCATGTGATAATATCGCCTTCAGCTCTTCTTTCGTTACAGTATTCACCAGTCCTAATCCTATTTGCAGGTTCTTCTTTACCGGCAGGAACATGCTCCAGAAGCTGGAGTCGTAAAATACCTGTGCATTCACCTCCGATGACAGATACACTTTCTTCGGGAAAGTAGTCCTCACTTCCTGCACGATTTCGTTGATCATCCCGAACAGCTTCGGTTCCTGAGACGCATTTATTTCGATGAGATGTGAACGGTCCACTTTATGGGATTTAACAATAAACTTGAGTAAGAAGATCAAGACCAGGATGCCTAGGCTTATCAAACCGATCCCAAAGGCAAGCGTGTAAAGCGATGGCTTTAATGCGATTAAAAATATACTGCCGATGATGCATAAGCCTGCGAGCGCAACAGCCAATAGCAGAATGATCAGGTAGGTGAGTACAAAGAGGCATATTGCGATGATTGCTTTTGTTGCCTGGGCCTTAAACTCAGGAGAAAGCGGGATTTCGTTCTTGTTCATTGCTTTGGTTTATGATCGAAACAAGGGTTTACTATTATAGGGAACCGTGAATGTATATAGAACAGTGCAAACAGGTGTTTTATTATAAATATGCATTTATATTGTCACAGCCATGGATATCGTTTGTAAACGCTTCTCCGGCAAGCTTAACACGTTGATACCCATGACGGGTTTTACGGTTACTGCAGGATCCGTATAGCAAATACACCGCACAAGGCAAAGCCCCTGCGTTGATGAAGCCACTAAATAATTCTAAAACACGGGTTCGGGTAGTGGCAGGCCCCTCTGAATGATACAGCCGGGCAGGTAGTCAAAAGACGAAAGAATTAAAAAAGCACGTTTAAGGTAAGGTCTTTTTTTATAATATCAATGTTTTTTGTTGATTGGGTTAGCCTTAATAAGGGTGACTTTTTCACTATGTATGATTTCGCCACCGGTTAAAGTCCACAGCCGGCAGGTGAAAATAGCATTCGATAAAACCGTTTTACTCATTCTGCACGCAATAAGTTTAAAACGTGCAAATAATCACATCATCCGAACTTATTCATTGCCACTATAGTGACAGACTAAATATCCCTCAGGGAGGCAGCCTGCGATGAATCCTGCCAAAGCAGCACGTGTCCTCACGCCCCAGTGCACCAGAAAGCTTCTGATGCCCAATCAGTTAATACTATTTGTATTTTTAAGAAAACATAATTATTGGTATTTTGTACGAATTTCAGGACAATCTGCTAAAACAGGTAAACAATTCATTTTTCCGGTGCCTGCTCAAACAGGGATAGGAACTAAAATTCCGTTATGGATGTTTGTAATGATGTATTGAAACAGGTAAACGCAAACGCCTCATCTTAAAATTCCGGGAAATTCACGGCAATTTGTTTCTGTTATGGAGCAAATATGGTGCACTATGGAAATACCTGAAGCAGGCACCTCTCCCTTTTTTCAACTATTATTAGTACATTAGGAGCAACCCCTGATTGAATTCAATGGCACCAAAGCTGCATATCGTATTCCCGGGCTCAACCTTATGGAAAAATGAGCTTCCCGCTGATTTTGCCGGAAGTAGGTTGCCGGGCGGGCGGGGGTTTACGGCAATGGCGGATATCGGCTCCATATGCATACAACTATACAACGGCAGGAATTTTTCCTTTGGATATACGGTAATTAGCAGCAAACAGCCCTTTACGTTACAAATAAAGCCATGCAATGACGGGCTTTGGCTATTTGGGATTTCCTCTTGTGCTAATTACCAAACTCATGAACAACAGGGTGGCTCCTTTCTATTGGAATTATGAGGGTAATAAATACTCTGTTTATCACATAAACAAATAATATATAGTTATTTAAAACTACCAATGTTTAGGATAAAGGGTTCGCTCAACAATTTCCCAAGTTTCATTTTCTCATTCTTTATTATGTTATTCCCTCTCTCTTATCACAAAAACCTCCATATTCCGTTCCGCTTTCTGCAAAACCAGCCCGTATTGCTTAAGCCTTCGAACTATCTGCTCTATATCTGAAAAGCCTTCAGGGAAGTCCATATCAACAGGGAAATCAATGCCTGTTTCATTCACCACGGGGAGAGCAATTGCCGGGCAGTTATTAAGCCTTGCTATGAGATATTGCAAGGGCGCGTTTTTTAAGTAAGGATGCTCTACATAAAACATACGAATTTCTATTTCCCCTTTGCCGGGTTTGGGCTGCTGCTTTTTACCGGCAGCCATTAAAACAAAACAGGGAATGTCTCTGTTTTCCATATTGCTGGTATATCCCGAATACTTGTTCAGCGTTTTCAACATTTCTCTGTAAAGGTTTGATGCCTGCTTCAACGGCACGATCACTTCCAGGCTGTACATATTTTCTTTATACCATGCATCCTGCTTCTCTTCTGCAACAGGCACTTTCCATTTGAGAGGATTTTTTATTTCCGCGATGAAGCGGTTGTCTGCAAAGCCAGGATAAAGCTTCTTCAAAATGGTAAGATACATATCCTTCAGAGGGGTATTGGTAATGCCATGGCCGTAAACGGTATTTCCTTCCCGGTACAACCGGTTGCCTGAAGAAAGCCCGTCAAATTTTCCTTTAAAAAAATACTGTAGCTCATTAACGGCGATCGGGGTAGATCCGGCGTGGTAAAAAGCGGTCTTGACCGGTCTTGGTCTTTTTTCATGGCAATTTCTGCCTGCGCTTTTTCCAGCACCGCTTTGATATTGGCTGCCGTTACCTGCTCCGCGCCGATGAATGCCACGATCTTCCCGCCGGCATCTATCCATACGTAGTGCGGCACAAGCTGGTGAGGGAAAAGCGCGCCGAGCAGCGTATCCTGCTCAACGGATGCCAGGCTGAGCTCAGCTCCGTACCGTGCTTTCCATTTTAAAAAGAAATTCCTGATCTTGGCCGGGTCATCCCCCGAATTTTTAGTGTTCACTAAAACAAACTGTACCCGGTCTCCCATTTCTTTTTGGAGCGCTTCTACTTTGGGCAGCACTTTGATGCAGGAACTGCACCATGTGGCCCAGAAATCGAGAATGGTGAGCTTGCCGTTTTTATCCGGCAGACTGCCGGTATATATTTGATCGTTCAGCGAATAGGTAAAATTTGTGTTCGTAAGCGTATCTCCGATATTAAGCGGCTTTACGGGCTGGCTATATACATGAATGAATAGTCCGCACAGCACAATGGCCGGTACCAGTTTTGTGTACATGGAAAATATTTTAAATGAAATAGTTAATCAAGGCAGTTGCGGATGCTGCCTCATTAAAGGGTTCTTGCGGAGTAACCCCGGGGACTGTAAAGATGAAATGTTCAACCCGGATAGAAAAACCAAGTTGAGGATAGATTATCCGGCTTCAAAGCTATCCTGTTCCTTTTGCACGGAATAAGTTCAAAAAACGTGGAAAAAATCACATTATTCGAACTTATTATTGCCATTATAGTAGCAGGCTAAATATCCCTCCGGGAGGCAGCCCGCGATAAGCCCTGCCAAAAACGGCACGTAAGGACACGTGCCGGAGCAAATAAAAAGGGGCTGTCTCAAAAGTAAAACTTTAAGACAGCCCCAATTTTTTTA
>CAZREP010000020.1:0-1824 GCA_964599035.1 uncultured Terrimonas sp.
GAATTTTTTTTTAAGGGAATGGTTTGCAACAATTTAAAAATATATTATACGTTATAACCCCTGTTGTCTATATCCTCGATTAACTAAGAATATTCCTATGAAGAGAATTATACTGTTCGTATCCCTGCTCTTATTGACTTATGTCAATTCAAATGCAGGTAATGTTGTGGGAGGTGAGCCATCCGCTTTGACAGCGGATTTTTCGGCTTTGGTAACCTCGGGTTGCTCACCGCTGGTAGTGCAATTTAACGCCGGCGCCTCTACCTTTAACCCGGGTGACCCTATTGTAAGCTACACATGGGAGTTCGGGGATGGCGATGTCTCTACCACGCCCAACCCAAATCCAACGCATACGTATACAACAACAGCTCTTTTTGAATCATTTACGGTTAAGCTTACGGTTACCTCGCAAAGCGGAGGCACACATTCAATCACAAAGTCTTCTTATATTACTATTTACGAAAAGCCTGTATTCAGTTTGGGGAACGATACAACAGTTTGTGTGGGGGGAGGGCAATTATATTTTTTATTGCCATCAGGCTATGATTCCTATAGTTGGAGCCAAACCCCGGCTACTACACCATATGCATACCTAACGCCCGCTGTAGGTATTAATACATTTTGGGCGCAGGGCACCAGAGGGACATGTGTTGTAAGAGATACAATAATAGTAACAGGGATTGCAGCAGTATATGGACAATTTGGATATCAGATACTTAATACTTGTGGCACGGTGCAAGTACAGTTTTTTGATAGCTCCTTTTCATGTGATCCTCTCAATCCAACTAACTACTTTGAATGGGTAATGGATGATGACTGGACTGATGGCTTTTATGATGTCAAAAACCCCATACATAGTTTTGCTACAGGAGGCCCACATACTGTATCATACGTCGCCATGAATGATAACATGGATATGGCAGTTATTGATTCTGTAATAATATTGCCAAACCCCTCACCAGGTCCTTCACCGGTTAATATGCCAAGCCCCTTGAATATTTGTTCAGGCAGCAGCGTAACGCTCGATGCAGGCTATGAGCCGGGCGCCACCTATACATGGACGCCGGCTACAGGATTGAGCAGCACTTCCATATACAATCCAGTTGCCAGCCCTGCCACCACCACTACCTATACCGTAATCAAAGAGAAATGCGACGAATATACATCGCCGGCATCAGTAACGGTTAATGTAAATACCTCCGGGCTGGTGGTGAATTTGGGCCCTGATATAGAAAGGTGCGTCAGCGATCCGCCGACAACCTTAGATGCCGGCATAACCGGCGCCACCTATCTGTGGGGCAGCGAACCCTTTGTACCTACCGTAGCTAATAAAACCACAAAAACAGTACAGACATTATCGGCAGGAAAATTTTGGGTAACCGTAACCAAAGACGGGTGCTCGGCAACCGACACCATTATTGTTACCAATAAACCCAATCTTATTTCCCGGTTCATCTATGCGCAAACCGGGTTGTGCAGTCCCATTAAGGTTAACTTTACGGATGCTTCGGAATCCTGCAACAGCATTCTCAACTATGAGTGGGATTTTGGCGACGGCTCACCGGTATTGAACGGGTTTTACCCCAACCCCGAGCATACTTATGCACTGCCTGGCGCTTATACCGTGATCCTAACGGCATCCACCAGCGGGGACACTAAAACCTACGTTGAAACTATTGTTGTAAACGGCGGAACAGGGCCCGCAGTAGATCTGGGTCCTGATGTGGCCATCTGTGCAGAAGATAATATCACTCTTGATGCAGGCAATTCGGGAGCCACCTACCTGTGGAGCCCCGGCGGAGCCACCAGCCAAACCATTACAGT
>CAZREP010000020.1:1924-39038 GCA_964599035.1 uncultured Terrimonas sp.
ACACGGGTTCCAGGGCCATTACGGTAACTCCCAAACCGGTAGTGAACCTGGGTGCTGCCACAACGATCTGTGCAGGAGATAATATCACTCTTGATGCAGGCAACGCGGGAGCCACCTACCTGTGGAGCCCCGGCGGAGCCACCAGCCAAACCATTACAGTAAACCCGACAGTAAATACAACCTATACGGTTACGGTAACCAAAGACGGTTGCAGTAACACGGGTTCCAGGGCCATTACGGTAACTCCCAAACCGGTAGTGAACCTGGGTGCAGATGCCGCCATTTGTTCGGGAAGCAGCATTACACTTGATGCAGGCGATCACGGTACAGGTGTTGCCTATAGCTGGAGCACTGGAGAAAGCACCAGGACAATTGACGTAACTACTGCCGATACCTATACAGTAGATGTAACCAAGGACGGTTGCACCGGTAGCGGCTCTAAAACCATTACGGTAAGTACTTCAGGATTGGTTGTGAATTTGGGTCCTGATATAGAAAGGTGCGCCAGTGATCCTCCCACAAAATTAGATGCCGGCATAAGCGGCGCCAGCTACCTGTGGGGCAGCGAACCCTTTGTACCTACTGTAACTAATAAAACCACAAAAACAGTACAGACACTCATGGCAGGGAAGTTTTGGGTAACCGTAACCAAAGACGGGTGCTCGGCAACCGATACCATTATTGTTACCAATAAACCCAATATTATCCCCGGGTTCACCTACACGCAAACCGGCTCATGCAGTCCCATTAAGGTTAGCTATACCAATACATCGGAATCCTGCAACAGCATCATCAGCTATGCGTGGGATTTTGGCGATGGCTCACCTGTATTGAGTGGGTATCATCCGGATCCGGAACACGATTATGACCAGCCCGGGTCCTATAAAGTGACCCTGACTGTTTCCACCAATGCCGAATCTAAATCATACGAGGAAACGATTATCGTAACCGGAACCGGTATACCGGTGAACCTCGGCAATGATACTACCATTTGTGCGGGCAGCAGCATCACGCTGGATGCAGGGAACCATCCGGGTGCAACATATGAATGGGCGCCTACCGGTGAAACCACGCAGAGCATCACAGTTGATAAGGAGGATACCTATATTGTTACCGTAACCAAAGACGGATGTAAGAGCATAGGCGCCATTCATGTAAGCGTAGTTCCCGCGCTTACGGTAAACCTGGGTAACGACACTACCATTTGTACAGGCAACAGCGTGATATTGGATGCCGGTAACCCCGGAGCCACATATTTGTGGAGCACGGGAGAAACTACCAGGACCATTCCTGCAACTACTGCCGGTAGGTACAGTGTTACAGTAAGCAAGGGCAGCTGCAGTGGCAGCGGATCTATAAATATAGAGGTGAGCACCACGATCCCGGTTTCCTTAGGCAATGATACCACCATCTGCACAGGCAGCAGCATTACGCTTGATGCGGGCTACCCCGGAGCAAGCTATTCCTGGAGCACTACCGCTACTTCTCAAACGATCACGGTATCTGATGCCGGAGTATATAAAGTAACTGTGGACCATAACGGTTGTGTAGGTGAAGATGAAATTGAGGTATCCCTCAAAACAGGCGCAGAGCCGGTAAACCTCGGCAACGATACCACCATCTGCTTCGGAAATACAGTGAAGCTCGATGCCGGCAATCCGGGCGCCACCTACCTGTGGAGCACGGGAGAAACCACCCAGATCATATATCCGGCGGTATCAGGCACTTATAGTGTAGAGGTAACCCGATGCGGGATAACGGAACCTGATGAGATCAATATCGTGATCGCCGGTCTTCCCACACCTTCTGTTACCCAGTCGGGGAATGAGCTGATCGCTTCGGTCGCCGATAATTATCAATGGTACAAGAATAATGTATTGATCCCCGGAGCTACCGATAAAAAGTACAAACCGAGGGGTTATGGAAGATATAAAGTGGTGGTTACCAGCACAGCTAACGGGTGCAGCGGTGAATCGCCTGAGTATTTCTTTATGCCGGAAGGAGGTATCTACATAGGAGATATGAGGGTTAAAATATCACCGAACCCCGGTAATGGTCTTGCCAGGCTGATCTTCTCCAAGCTGCCGCCGAAACCGGTAAACGTAACGGTATACGACAGAGTGGGCAGACGAATACTGGTGACTACGATGATCAATACTGTAAATGATATTAATATGACGACCTATGCAAAAGGAGAGTATTTTGTAGAATGTATTTTAGACGATAAGCGAATTATTATACCCTTAATAACCCAATAAAGTCTTCCGGGAAACAAGGAAGTTGATAGACAACCCCGCCATCCGTGACAGCCAGGTGCTGCGCGGATGGTTTTTTATTTATACACAAAAGTCTTTTGATATTTATATTTTTTAGTACTTTTAAATAGTACTATCCGATCCCATTGGCTAAAGAACAATTCATTTATTTCTTCACTTTTAAATTGTACGCCCATGGTTACCTCAGACATTGCACAATTCTCGGAGGAATGTAATACCTGGAGGGAGGCATTACGTTCTCAACGCGAAGAATTTACCCGCATGAAAAATGAGCTGCAGGACGCAGCTGCCCACATCACCAGCAAGGAAGCCCTCAAAGATGTTGAACATTATGAGAACCAGTTTGACATCCAGCTTGCCAACATTCACGACCTGAAGCAATCCATCAAATCTTATAACAGAGCGCCTGCCCTGCAACCGGTGTCTGACGATGGGGCAGTTCCGGACGTCGTCATCTCCGGTTATGAAAAATTGTCTGCCGACTATCAAAACCTCCGGCAAAGACTGCACGAGATCAAAAATGATTTCCGGCGATTCCTGGTAAACTATACCTGATAATACATGATAAAACGATATTTTTTGCAGGAGGAGACTTAATGCGCTTTCTTGTTGCAATGCATCGCTTTGTACTATATATACGGGGAAACCCGGGCTTTTCTTCATCTTAAAACAGGATTATCATGGCGGCCGAATATGATACTTCCCATGTAAAGAATATTGTTCTTCTCGGGCATGCCGGATCTGGTAAAACAACCCTTGCTGAATGCTTTCTTTTTGAAGCAGGCCTCATCTCCCGCCGGGGCACAGTGGCGGAAAAAAATACGGCCGGCGACTATCATGAGCTGGAGCAGGAAAGAGGCAATTCCATCTTCTCCAAATTGATGCATACCAAATGGCGGGGATATAAGATCAATATTATTGACACGCCAGGCTATGACGATTTTGTAGGAGAGGTGCTGTCCTCTCTTCGTGTAGCCGATACCGGTATTATGCTGCTGAATGCTGCTATGGGAGTGGAAGTGGGCACCGATGTGATCTGGCAGTATACAGAGCAGTTTAAAACCCCGATGATCTTTGCGGTTAGCCATCTCGACAATGAAAAGGCTGATTTTGATGATACGGTCAGGGAAGCGAAGCAGCACTTCGGCAACAGGATAACGATAGTGCAATATCCCTTACAACAGGGAGAAGGTTTTCACTGCATTATAGATGTGCTGCGGATGACGATGTACACATTCAAAGATTCAGGCGGAAAGCCGGAAAAGCATCCGATACCGCCGGAGGAAAAACAAAAAGCAGACCAGCTGCATAAGGAGTTGATAGAAGCTGTTGCTGGCAATGATGAAACATTAATGGAGAAGTACTTTGAAAAGGGGGAACTGGATGAAGAAGAGATCAAGTCCGGCATGAAAAAAGCAATGATCAACCATGACCTCTTCCCTCTGTTTTGTCTTTCTGCAGAGCGCAATATGGGGAGCGGGCGCCTGATGGGCTTTATAGATAATGTTTGTCCGGCTGCCAATGAAATGCCGCCACAGGTTTCCGTAAATGGAGAAATCATCCCCTGCGATGCAGGAAAACCCGTGTGTGCTTTTGTATATAAATCGGTTTCAGAACCGCATGTGGGGGAGCTGTCTTTTATGAAAGTGTTTTCCGGAACCTTGAGATCCGGTATGGAGCTTATTAATGAAACGACCGGGGTGTCTGAAAAGCTGAACCAGTTGTTTGTCATGGAAGGCAACAAAAGGAGCACCGTCAGCGAGCTGAGTGCGGGCGATATCGGGGCTACGTTAAAGCTGAAGAATACGCATGTCAATAATACCCTGCATGAAAGAAGTGTCAATTTTGCATTAAAGCCTATTGTGTTTCCTGCTCCCAATATGAGCATTGCGGTAAGAACGGTAAAAAAAGGAGAGGAAGAAAAGCTGTCTGCCGCGCTGCATCAGCTAAGGGAAGAAGATCCCACTATCCTTGTTGAAGTTTCAACCGAATTGAAGCAAACGATCATTTATTGCCAGGGAGATATGCATCTGGCTGTTATTAAATGGAAGCTAGAGAACCGCCATAAGGTAGACGTTGTTTTTGAAGCGCCCGGTATTCCTTACCGGGAAACGATAAGAACCGCTGCGGAAGCGGTTTACCGCCACAAGAAGCAATCGGGTGGGGCAGGGCAGTTTGCTGAAGTGCATATGCGCATAGAGCCCTGGTATGAAGGTATGCCTGAACCCGAAGGTCTGAATGTGAGAGGAAGGGATGTGCAGCAGCTTCCCTGGGGTGGCAAGCTGGCTTTTTACAACTGCATAGTGGGCGGTGCGATCGATCAGCGTTTTTTGCCTTCCATTCTTAAAGGGGTAATGGAAAAAATGCAGGAAGGTCCGCTTACAGGCTCTTATGTAAGAGATATCAGGGTGTCCGTATTTGATGGTAAAATGCACCCTGTTGACAGCAATGATATTTCTTTTAAGATAGCCGGGCTGATGGCTTTTAAAAATGCCTTTCAGCTTGCGGCGCCACAGTTGCTGGAGCCTGTTTACCAGGTAGAGGTATTATGTCCGGAAGACCTTACAGGAGCGGTAATGGGTGATCTCCAAACCCGAAGGACCCTGGTGGAGGGCATTGATGCAGAAAGGAATTTTACCCGCATAGCCGCTAAAGTGCCGCTGGCTGAAATGAATGATTATTCTTCTTCCCTGCGGTCAATTACCCAGGGCAGGGCAAAGTTTAAAATGCATTTTCACGAATATGTTGCAGTGCCTTTTGAGTTGCAACGCAAATTAACGGAACAATATAATAAAACAGCCAGGGAAGAAGTGGTAGGATAAAAGGAAATATTCTCTTTTTTCAATAGCGCTCTTTTTACTTTATCGACCGGAACAGCCGTTTCCAGCGGGGGCCGCCATCCCAGCTGAACCATATCAGCGATGCTTTACCGACTACATGGTCTTCCGGCACATAGCCCCAGAACCTCGAGTCCTGGGAATTATGACGGTTATCGCCCATCATCCAGTAGTAATCCATGTTAAAAGTGTATTGGTCGGTTACCTTGCCATTAATAATGAACTGCCCGCCTTTTTCCTCCAGCGTATTGTGTTCGTAAACGGCAATGATCCTCCTGTAAAAAGCGATGTTCCCGGGTGTAAGCGTAATGGTAGCGCCTTTTTTAGGAACCCATATTGGTCCATAAAAATCCTCGCTCCATTTATAACGAGTCGTATCGTTAGGAAATACATTCGGGTTAAACGGTATTACATCTTTAACTATGCTTTGTACGTAGGGCAGCTGCTTCATACGTTCGGCTTCTTCGGCGCTCAGGTCGATCATATAATTCATGTTGTTGCCCAACCGCAGCTGGTATCGTTCCGGATCTGTTTCTACGTTAAAGTCTTCCTTTAAGACATCTTCATCAAAGTATTGACCTTGGGTCTGCACATTGTAAAATGTTGCGGAAGCCTCAGGAACATAGCCCGGTTTACCGTTCACATACAGGACACCTTCCTTTAGCTGGATGGTATCGCCGGGGATGCCTACACAGCGTTTAATGAAGTTTTCTCTTTTGTCAACCGGTCTTACTATGATATCATCTCTCTGCAGCAGTGCCTCGCGGTTGCCCCCGTACTGGTCACGCAGCACATCATAGTAGTTGAGGTTCGACTGGTATTCGCCTATTACGGTATCTCCAACGGGATAATTGAACACCACTACATCATTCCGCTTTACCGGGGTGGTCCACAGGCGTTTATAGGGAAGCCTGATCCATTCTACGTACGATTTGGTGCCGGTTATAGGTGCGGTATGATGCACGAAGGGAATGGCCAAAGGCGTATTGGGAAGGCGTGGTCCATAGCTCATTTTGCTTACAAACAAAAAATCATTTACCAGCAGTGTTTTTTCCATACTTCCTGTAGGGATCACATAGGCCTCGAAGATAAAAGTGCGTATGATCGTAGCGGCAACCACTGCGAAGACACCCGCGTCGATCCATTCTCTCGCAGAAGATTTTTTATAATTCTTTACTACGGCATTGCCTGCATATCTTTCATTTTTTGAAAACCCGAGATAGGGGAAATACAAAAAGGGAACAAAAACCGTTGCCGCATGATGCAGCAGGGAAAAGCGGCCGAAATGTTCAACAAAACGGATGCAGATCCAGATGGTGATGAACTGTCCTACAATAGGAATGAACTGCAGGAAGAACCAATACCTTTTGAGTGGCATTTTTTCTATCATGCACCAGGTATTATAGAACGGGATGAATGCTTTCCAGGGCTCGATACCGGCTTTCCTGAACATGCCATATAAACCAATAAGAGAACCGATTATCGCTAAAATAAAAAGGGTCCAGCCTAAACTCATGTAGCTCTGTTTTTATGAAGTTGCCAAAAATAGGATAAAATAGCTGATTCGAGCGATATGTCGCTCATTATACCGGTATGTTACGCCGGAGTGCCCTTCTTTTTGTTAAACAATCGCAAATAAGGCAATATCTTCCCCTGCCTTGTTCAACTTCCCAATGCTTAAGGTATAGATTATTGAAAACAAGTAATTTTTCTTTAGGAGTATTTATATCAGATGATCTCATTCAAAATAGCTGATATTTCTCCGGGGCGCTGGTACACCATGAAATGTCCGGCAGCGGAAATGGTATGGGTAGGATGCACCAGCTCATAGGGGAAGATCTTGTCGCTTGTACCGTGTATATGGAACATGGACTCAGGACGCCATTCATTTTTCCAGTTCAATATCTGGCGAATGGACCATTTGAGATAAAAGGGATCTACATGTTTCCTGTATTCGTGGGCCAGCTTCTTTTCTTCTTCCGTTTCGGCTCCCAGGAAATAATTTTCAACAGGCTCCAACAATTTTAATGGACGCAGCGCCTGAAGCCGTTTCCCGGGGATGATGGCGTCGAGGTGTAATTTTCCCGAAGTTTTCATCCAGCCGGGGAGTTCATAATGGGTTGCTACACTGGCAATGAGAATGACCTTTTGAACGGTAATGAGCTTTGAGATCTCTATGCTTAACATGCCACCGAAAGATACACCCACGAGTATTGCGTCTTTTTCCATGATCCGCTCGCTCATCCGGGCCGCATACGCTGTAAGAAGTTCTTCTCTACGGGGAGGCAGCCAGGGCAAATAATGCACATTTACTGCATTCCAGCTCAGCTTGCTGAATATCCGCTCATCGGAGCCTAAGCCGCATATGCAGTACACCGTTTTCACAATACGGCTTAATTATAATTACCGGGAAATACATAATTGCGGACGTCCTCAATGGTAATATTCTTGCCGGAAAGGATAACCAGCCTTTCCACCACATTCCTCAGTTCACGGATATTTCCCGTCCAGTTATTTTCCTGGAGTGCTTTTAATGCATCTGCATCAATTACTTTCAGCGCAATCCCGTAATCGGTGCATATATCCGACAGGAATTTATCCACCAGCAGCGGGATGTCATCTTTTCTTTCATTTAATGAAGGCACGTGTATGATAATAACGCTCAGCCGGTGATAAAGGTCAAGGCGAAATTTTTTATCGTCTACTTCCCGGAGCAGGTCTTTATTGGTAGCAGCTATTACCCTCACGTCAACACTGATATCCTTATCGCCGCCTACCCTGGTTATTTTTCCTTCCTGCAAAGCCCTGAGCACTTTAGCTTGGGCATTAAGGCTCATGTCGCCGATCTCATCCAAAAACAGGGTTCCGCCATGCGCCTGTTCAAACTTACCTATACGTTGCTTTACCGCAGAAGTGAAGGAGCCTTTTTCGTGGCCGAACAATTCACTTTCAATTAATTCGCCGGGAATTGCAGCGCAGTTTACCTCTATCAAAGGATTTTTGCAACGGCTGCTTTTTTCGTGTATCCAGCGTGCCACCAACTCTTTGCCTACGCCGTTTTCGCCCATGATCATTATCCTGGCATCAGTAGGTGCTACTTTGTCAATGGTTTCTTTGATCTTTACAATAGGGGCCGATTCTCCTATCATTTCTTCCACCTTGATCACTTTACGGCGAAGCACTTTCGTTTCAGTAACCAGGTTGGTCTTATCCATTGCATTGCGGATCGTGATCAACAGCCTGTTCAGATCGGGGGGTTTTGATACATAGTCGTATGCACCCTTTTTTACCGCCTCAACAGCTGTTTCAATGGTGCCATGACCCGATATCATGATCACAGGCACATCGGGGTTTATTTCATTTACTTTATCCAGGAACTCGATACCATCCATCTTCGGCATTTTAATGTCGCAAAGCACAACGTCGTAGTTTTTTTCCCTGAACCGTTTCAGCCCTTCTTCTCCGTCTCCGGCTTCATCTATTTTATAACCCTCATAGGATAGGATCTCCCCCAATGTTTTGCGTATTGCTTTCTCGTCATCAATGATCAGGATGTTCGACATATGTATGAAATAAGTTTTAATATGTTACAATAATAATATTTCCTTTTTTTTCAAAAATAAGCATTATAGGGGATTTAAAGAGGAGGTTAATATGAGGTATGAGAGCCGGATTTGAGATTTCTGATTTGATATTTATTTGGCTCTTGTCATTTGGTCCTTAGTGCTTACCCTGCGGTTTCACGCAGCGCTCGCTACGGGGCGACGGCACAACGGAGAATACCATTATCCACGTTGCTTTCCTGTTTCTTCGGATTTAGGATTGGAAACTTTCGGATTTTCAGCTTATGGCTTTGGGATTCTATCCAAAGTCTCTTATCAAATGCTAAAATTCATCCTTGTATCAGGCGAATTTATTTAAAAGCCATACGCTTTATATCAATGGAAGCTAAATTTGCGTTATTAATTAATCATATCCTGTAAAATACTAAATGTTTATCCATGAAAGCTCAAGTACTCAGATCCAACCACGCCGTTGAAGCCCCTACCTGGAAACTGGTTGCCAAGTTAGGTTTGTTAGCCGCATTTTGCATGGGATTATGCTACCTTTTTGCGGTAGGTGTATCAACGTTAGCTTCGATATTTTAGTCTTTTTTATACAACACCGCCCGGTTCGGTGCGTTTGCGGGATCCCGTAATCCATTGAAGCCGGCGGTATTGTTTTTTTAAAAGTTCACGGTCACTCCCCCGTAATAATTCCTTCCGGGCGCAGGGTTATAGTACCTGTTGCCGAAAGCTGCATTGATATCGTTGCCTAAGCTGTACAGTTGGTTCAGTGCATTATCAATGCCCGTGAAAAGCTCAATAGAAAAGGTTTTGTATTGCTTCTTCCAGCCCAGTTTGGCCAGCAGGATATCATAGGCTGGTGCATATACGGCATTGGCGTCATTTAACGGCAGCTTTGATGTGTGGGTGAGCGAGGCATTGAGATATAATCCCGGGGCAGTACTGATATCAAAGCCTCCCAGCCAGATCATTTTTGCCACTCCTGTTAAAGCGTTGCCCGAATAGTTTTTATCATCAATGATATAATCTGTAAAGGAAAAATCATTTAGCGTAATACTGCCCCAAAGCCTGGCAGTAGTTATAAAGCCGGGATTGTTGCGTACAAGGGTATATCCGGCAAAAGCTTCTATCCCTTTTTGGCTGGTTCCCCCGGCATTTACAAAATATTCAGCGTCCATATCGTTCAGCCTTCTTACAATGGCATCGCGCAGCTTAAACCGGTATGCGGTAATATCGAATTGAAGGCGGTTATCCAGGGCACGGCCCCGGATGCCGATCTCACGGTTCCAGCCGTATTCTGGTTGCAGATTGCTGTAAAAGCTTCCTTCCGAGGGTCTCACTTCGGCTATGGAAGGCGGCGAAAATCCTTTGCTTACAGATGAATAAAGAGAAATGTCTTCCGTAATACGGTACAGTACGGCTACGCGTGGTAAAAGCTGGTCCTCCAGCTTTTTTCTTTTCTTTGAATCATCAGTATCGGTAAGCCGCTGGTAGCGATAAAGGAAAAGATTGCTGCCAATACCCGCCTGCAACTGAAATTTGCTGCCTATTTGCCATTCACCCTGTATAAAGGGTGATACCTGCCTTGCCCACATTTTATCTTTGAACTGAACGGTATCCGCTTTTCCCTGTCGGTTTCCATAATTATTGATTGCAGAATAATTATACAGCCACTCCATCCCGGCTGTAAATTTCAAATCATGCCTGCCTGCGGCAGCATGATATACTATCTTAGTGCGCAACCCAAGATTTGTTTCATTCCGGGTTTCAAAATTGGTGATAAAGGGGTTCCTGAAGTCGGTATAAGCCAGCATTACAGAAGTAATATTGCTCCATTTTTCATTGAAGCGATACTGGTTGCTTATGCCTGCGAAAGGTGTTTTGTTGTAGATGGCAGCTTTTTTTTCCACGGCGTCGGGCCGGGCCATGCGGGGATTTTCCTGCATTTGCTGGAGATTTAATCCACCGGGTGTCTGATAATACATATCGGTATACGCGAGTATCCAGTCGAGCTTATCCTTTTCTGACAGTCGCGCAGATCCGTTCCATTGCAGCATATCCCTGCGCAGGCGGGTGTTTTGCCGGTATCCATCCGATTGCAGGTGACTTTGGGTGAGTGTTGAGCTTATGTTCTTGTTCCGGTACTTCCATTGTGCATTTTCGCCAAACAGGCCATAAGAGCCTGCACTCACCTGGGCCCCGAAGCGGTGTTCGCCGCCAACATCTCCCTGTAAAAAAGGAAGCTCATCGGGACGGAGTATGATCACTCCGCCGGTATTGGCACCGTAGAGACTTCCACCGGGGCCTTTCAATATCTCAATCTGGCCGATACCGCTTTGGTCTGCCAGGTTGAAATAGGTATTCCCTCCTGCATCGGTAAAAGGGATATCGTTCCAATATACTTTTACGTTCCGTACACCATAAGGTGAACGGAGGAGGCTTCCCCGGATGCTCAACCGGTAGCTTCCCGGTGAACGCTCTTCCATCCTCACACCCGGCGTAATATTGATGGCAGGCGTAAGCGAGGCAGCGGAAAAACGTTCCATATCGCTGCGACTTACGATCCCTGCAGATACGGGTGTTTCCAGCAAACGTTTCTGCGATTCATAGCCTTTGATCACCACTTCAGTCATTAAAGGAACCGTATCGGCATGGGCATAAAAGGGTTTTTGCTGAGCAAATGAGCAAAGGGAAAAAAAGAGCAATAACAGGCAAAGGTTTTTCTTCATCTGTAGTTTTTTATTTATAGTTGCTCCCGGACTTTTCGGGAAAAGCATGCATATATGCATTTGTGGGAGAAACAGGCTGTGAAAAAATTATCCATCAGGACTTGTTCCGGGATGGTCAAAATTATTCAAAAAAAATCCCGGGATTTCTCATTCCCGGGGAAAATATGGTCTTTGTGACCCCGGAAGGTCATTTCCGGATATACATTACTTCTTTTGTCAGCTTTACTGTTCGGGGAACATCGGGGAGGTAAGCAGCTACCAGGTTCGGCGCATAATGCATAGGGGCGTCTGCACTGGTAATGCGGCGCACCGGCGCATCGAGGTAGTCAAATCCTTCCTTTTGTATACGGTAGGCAAGCTCAGATGATACGGAAGCGAACGGCCACTGTTCCTCCACGATCACCAGGCGATTGGTTTTTTTAACCGATTCAAGAACGGTATGCCAGTCTAAGGGGCGGATCGTACGCAAGTCTATCACCTCCGCGCTGATATTTTCTTTTGCCAGCTCTTCTGCAGCAGCCAAAGCCACCTTCATCATCTTATTAAAGGAAACGATGGTAACATCAGTGCCTGCACGCTTAATGTCTGCCTGTCCGATAGGGATAAGATATTCCTCTTCGGGCACTTCCCCTTTGTCGCCATACATCACTTCACTTTCCATAAAAATAACCGGGTCGTCGTCCCTGATGGCAGTTTTCAACAATCCTTTTGCATCGTATGGGTTCGAAACGGAGATCACTTTTAATCCGGGTATATTGGCATAAAGACTCTCAAACGCGGTGGAGTGCTGTGCGCCCAGTTGACCTGCAGAACCATTGGGTCCACGAAAAACGATAGGGCAACCCACCTGTCCGCCGCTCATAGCAAGCATCTTGGAAGCTGTATTCAGTATCTGGTCGAGCGGCAATACCGCAAAATTCCAGGTCATGTATTCTACGATGGGGCGAAGCCCGTTTTGGGCAGCTCCTACTGCCACTCCGGTAAAACCCAGCTCCGAAATAGGGGTGTCGATCACTCTTTTGGGACCAAACTCGTTAAGCATACCCTGACTTACCTTATAAGCGCCGTTATATTCAGCTACTTCTTCACCCATTAAAAAAACACGTTCGTCACGACGCATTTCTTCATTCATCGCTTCCCGCAGGGCCTCGCGGAATTGTATAATACGGTTTGCCATCCTTTATCCAGATTTGAGGATAGCAAAAATATTGGTTGTAAGGCAGATAACCAAAACAGCCCCTTTCTGATTTGTTGATTTCTGATTTTTCACGCGGAGGGCGCAAAGGAGCCACGATCGCAAAGGTGAAAATATTACATCATTGCTTCGCCAGGCATTCGAACTTCGTTCCACTTTTGCTTGCACGTGTGGAATTGATTCCAGATTTGATCTTTATTTGGATCTTGTGATTTGTTTCTTGGTGCTTTGTACTCAAACTATAAACTTCCTAACGCTTGCATTTACTTTATTCTACATTTTTTACGTAACGGAACTGGTTGCCGTTCAGCAAAGGATGCTGTCCAACAAGCGTGTTATTGTTAAGCTTCAGGGTGAAATCTTCAAAAAACACCTCTGCGATCCATTTCTCAAATGCAAATTCGAAGCTGTTTTGTATTTTATTGGTTACAATAAAGGTAAAGGGATGGTCGGGGAAAAGCGGTGAAAATACCTGTAAGGAATCCACTGTATTTTTGGGAAACTTTACCACCCCATCATTACCGGTAAATAATTTTTGCCTTCCCTTTGGGGTGTACAGTATGCATTCTATGTTGCGCACTATTCCAGGGTTGTTATCCGTGAATTTGATGGTTACAAAATTATCATTCACCTTTCTTGCCGATAGCAGCTTAAAATCCCTTGCAGGTTTTATGCGACTGTTGAACACGATGTTGTTTTTTTCCTGAGACCACCTTCCGGAACCATAGCGATCGAGTCCCCCATAAGTGAAAAAGAACGTAAAAGTATAATTGGGCTTTAGCTGAAAGCCGCTGGCGGTTTCTTTTACACCCTCCAGGAAATAGCTTCCTGCCAGATCGTTGGCTTGCTGGGCTGCCAGCGGTGAAGCAAAAAAGCAGAAGCTGAGCAATAATTGAATTGTTTTTTTCATACCGGCTAAAGATTGATCTGCAGCATTTACAATGATATATCCTTCTTTTTCATTTCTTCAGCCAGCTTTAGGGGTAAAGGACGGCAGGAACAATGTTTTTGATGCTCTCTGTGCCATTGAACCCTTTGCTCAAAGCTTGCATTCGCAGGCATCCGGTTCTTTTCGTGCCAGATGCGGTTGATGGAGGATCCTGATTTCAACGTTTAAAGGTTTTAATTTATAGTAACACTCTTAAAAATAACATCTTTTCTTCTTTCTTTCCGCGTCTTCCGCTTTTCTTAACATATTTGTTAAAGGCTTATTTTTTTATAATCGCTGCATACAGGGGAGCACGCCCGTATATGGATGGGTGTTTATAGCCTTCCTATTGTAAGCCGGCTGCCACTTTTATTAATATACTTTTGAGCTGCCATGAAACTGTAAACGCTCAAAATAACAGCGGCTATAAAATTTTTGAAAGAACGCCTTTAGGGCAGCTACATATTACTATTCCCCGGCCCGCCACTTTTCAGCCAGTATCCATCGCTCCCGCTTTTCCATCATCCAGAACCAATCCAATTCCGGGCGGGCTGCCGGGAAATAATTTCCTCTCTCCGGAGGTGCAGCAGCAAAACCAGCGTGTGCTGCAGATGCACAATGCCATAGCCAACGGCGGGGGACACGGATCGTTGCCGCCGGACATACAACAGGACTTGATGAGGCTGGAGCAGGAAGCCCGGTACAATGAATGGATGGCGCGCACCCAATACTACCGGCAGGCTTACAGCGACCTGCTGCACCTGAACCCTGACAGCTTTTCCATTACAAAGGCAGTGTACCTCGTAGAGAATGCATGGTACGAAAACAAATACAGCTATCAGAACCTGCAGGAAAGGATGCATGCAGAAGTAAAGATCATAAAGCAGATACTGAAGAATGAGCAACTGGATGCAAAGAATGACATGGCGCTGAACTACGCCATTCAAAAGCGCTTCAAACAGGGCGGCAGCTTTTACGATGCCAAAACAAAAAAGATGCTGACTGCGCCGCCCTTCAAATACGATTTTGAGGACTACATGGGAAAAGAGGATTACCGGCAGATGTTTGTAACCAAGATGCTGGTAAGTGGCAAAGGGCAGTGCCACAGTATGCCGCTGACATACCTGATGATCGCCGAGCAGGTAGGCGCAAAGGCATGGCTTTCCCTGGCTCCGGAGCATTCCTTTGTCCGCTTTGCCGATGCAAGGGGCAGCCTCGTGAATTTTGAGACCACCAATGCAAACCTGGTCTCCAACAACTGGCTGACACAATCTTCCTACATCACCGCGCAGGCGCTTCAGAACAGGATATACCTGGACACGCTCTCACAAAGGAACCTGTACGCGCAGATGCTGGGCGATCTGCTGCTCGGCTACTTAAAGAAATTCAATTACGACGTCTTTGCCCATGAGATACAACAGCGGATCCTGCAGATCAATCCCGAAAATTTAACCGCGCTGATCGTGGATGCAAATATTAAGATGCAGATAGCCGCTGCCGAAATAAACCGGGCAGGCAACCCGCCGGAAGAGAAGCTGCCGCAATACCCGGCTGCCTACCGAGCCTACCTGTCCATGCAGCAAGCCTATGGGCGGGTGGATGATCTCGGCTACCAGTCAATGCCACCGGAAGCCTACCAGGCATGGCTGAAATCCTTTGAAGCAGCAAAGGAAAAACAAGAGAATAAAGAACTGAAGGAAAAGCTTCAGAAGGAAATAAAGTTGTTGAAAAGCCTCCCCAAACCCAAAGTCATTTACAATAAAAACGATTAACCATAAACTATACACCAATGAGACTTTCCCCTAAACTCATCACGACGGTGATCATTGTACTGGCAGCATTATTCGCCAATGCCCAGGAAAAGCAGAAAGAATACAATCCCTTTGAAAGCATCGGGAAAAAGGGCAAGGTGATCACCGCCTACGGCGACCGCTTTGTAGAGGTATTTGATACCGACAGTGTGCAGCGCATCGGCTCCGTGCTGTATCATATCTATGAAAAGAGGATCGTAGTGCTGCTGGATGCGGACAGCCTCTTTAATGAGGTGTCGGATAATTCCAGTGCGAGCCGGTGGTGGAGTGTAGATCCGCTTGCAGAGAAGTATCATGAATGGAGCCCTTATAATTTCTCTTTAAATAATCCATTGAGATTTGTGGATAAGGAAGGAGCAGCTCCTACAGATATTGTTTATTTCAACCAGCAAGGGCAGGAAATAAGACGAATAGAATCCAATACAATATTCAAAACCTATGTTCAGGTACAGGAACGGGCATTAAATGCTAATTTTAAGAACGGGTCTGTGAGTGGTGCTGTTACCTATACCTTTGAAGCGCCGATGCCGGGTGTTGCTGCGGGATACGAGGCGTCAAAATTTCAAAAGAATGACTACCAGATTGCGGCATCCACCTTTTTGTTGAACAGGGAAATTAGTAAAGAGGCATCGCCGTTGATCAGCACAGGCGGTGATCTGCCCACTTCAACCAAAAACCATACTGTTGGAACAGATTTACCCGGAACTTTAGATGTAAATATCGTAAAGGCAATGATCATTCAGGAAAGCCAGGGAGGCACATATACCGGCGGAGCAGGTACCGGCACTACGGACATTATGCAGGTAAATAACCGGGGAGATTGGGTAGATCAGAAAGCGCAGGTAGGATTAACGAAAGGACAGGCAATGACCCCGGAAACGAGCGTAAACGCAGGTGTGAAGTGGTTATTTCTTAAAGGAATGGGGTCAAACTCAAAAGGTGTAATGAACTGGCGGAGCGGTAAAAACGGCGATTGGTTTGATGCAGTTTCAAGATACAATGGAAATCCGAAAATAGATTATGTTGGTGACGTTAAGAAAATATACGAGTCAATGACGCCCGCAACCCCAAACAATTATTAAGCAATGAAATATTTAACCATACTGCCATTTTTAATTATGTCCTGCTTCAACGGCGATTCTCATAATACCGGAGCGGTGTGGGCGGCTGATACACCGGCAGGCCATAAAAACATTTCAAGCAATCCGAAAACCAATACAACCGTAAAAGATCCATTAGATCAAAGGAAATGTGTGGTCATGAATAGTGCCACATTGAATAACAATGACAGTTTATTCCAATTCATTTATACTTCTTTCACGCAAGACTTAGGTAATCTTCCCAACGCCGGCATAAGTGCAATCAAAAAAAGCAGGGAGGGTATTGAAATAGAGGGCTTTGGAAAATGCAATGTATTTACCATAACGCTCTCCGGAGATTTACCTGCAATGCTTTCCCGGAAAATGAACATCGTATATAATTATCAAAACAGTAAACTGGTTCTTTTACCCTTTGAAAGCGTGTTTTTCGTTAGTAATAATCAAAGCCCAACTCAATATTTTTTAGCCGGAGTAAATGAAGCGAGAACAAATGGTTTCTTTATTATTTATAGCTACAACAGTAGTGAGAACTTGTTCCGTCTAGTTTTTGATTCTAATAAAGAGGGCAATTGCGAAAATGGCATACCTGTGATGAATGCCAGCCTTGACTGTATCAGCTACGAACCTTTTCTTTTGAATTTTGAAAACAAAGATGTAAACGGCGATGGCTTAAAGGACATCTCTTTTTCAGGGAAAGTAAATCATTACTGTGAAGGTCTTGAAACCAACATCGGCAGACTTGACCGTAAACCGGTCAAGTCTGAAAATGTAGAAATTATCTTTCTGGCTGAAAAACAAGGCGATCAAATATTTTGGAAACTCTCTGATACAACTATTTGCAAAAAAATCAACCAGTAATGACGGCTATGAAATATATAAACCTGGTGGTAATTCTGTTTTTTCTTTTGTCAAAACCCGGCTTGTCGCAGGATAGTGTTTTTAATAAAAATCTCCCGATTTTTTACAACCAGGCTTACGGGCAGCTTGATACACTTTTGAAACAAAACCATGATGCTTCTTTCAAAAAGGCTGTTTTTATAACCGAGAATACTTTTCTGGGAAATACGTTGAATTATGAAGCCTTTGCAATGAAAATCGGCCAGATGGCATTTCTTATCAACGCTTGGGCAAAAGGAAATCCCATGAGGGAATACAGGTATGCCGATAGCCTGAACATGACAAAGAACTATGGTGTTTTCATATTAATGAAAGACAGCATCAAGATCATCAGGAAAGACACATCGGAAACACTTTATACAATCCCTTTTACCTATGACTTTGAAGATTTTAATGGTAAAGAGAATTGGACAAAAATGTTTGTGACGAAGCTGTTATATACATATTCAGGCAATTGCCATAATCTGCCCTACCTCTATAAGATACTGGCGGACGAAGTTGGCGCTTCCTGTTGGCTGTCCCTTGCTCCCAATCACATCTATATCAAGAACCGTTGCAAAAAATCCGGGTGGTATAATACGGAGCTTACGAGTGGAAGTTTCCCTGTTGATGCATGGATAACAGGAAGCGGGTATATTCCTTTGGAAGCCATACAGAATGGAATATACATGGACACATTAAGCAATCAGCAGGCAATTGCCTTATGCGTCCTTGATCTCGCTAAGGGCTATGAATTTCAGACTAAGAATTATTATGACGGGTTTATTATACAATGCTGTGATCTTGTACTGAAGTATCATCCAAAGAATGTGCAGGCAATACTGCTAAAGGCAGAAACATTAAAGAGGATATATGATAAGCAGGACAAAGTTTCCGATTCCGCCGCCGTAACTTTTGGAGTAATGGAATCCCTTTACACCAGGTTGTTTGAACTGGGCTACCGCGAGATGCCGGAAGGCATGTACAGGGAATGGCTCCAAAGCGTGGTAAAGGAAAAGGAGAAATACGAGAATAAGAAACTGTAAAAGCGGATAGTATGAAGTCTTTAATGATATCTCTGTTTCTTGCGATATCGCCCTTCTGTATGAGGGCACGAAGCCAAATAACCAGCGATTCATTGATCTCCCTGGTATTTAAAGACGGCGAACTGACCATTGATAGCGTGGTAATGAGATATTTGAGGAGACAGGAATTTACCCCAACTCCTGAATTAGAAATCAGAAAAAGAGGAAGAAAAGAAGTCCGATCGGCTAATTTTTTTGTGGAGCCTATGGATACCATAGAGAATGCGAAGGTCAGGATTGAAGCCTATATATTCGGATCGAATGCATCCCACAGCCAGACATACTTTTTACTGAAATTGGTAGCAAATGACAAAGTTCAGCTTAAAATAATAGATCCGCCCAATGTGAAAGATGCAGTTTTGGAACTGTTTGATTTTGTACAGGACTTTGAGCTAACCAATTCAAAAAAAGCATTATTGGTCAGGGCGCTGACGTATGCCTATCATTAAATTTCAAAAGAGATGTCGGATAGAAAATATTGAATTTTACCCGACTGATCCCGGTGATTTATCGTATGGTTGATATAATTTCCCTGAGCAACCTGTTCTCCCCGGTTACGTGCAGGCCCAAGCGAACCACTACTAATTTTTTTGAGGGAATGATATAAATATCCTGACCTCCGAACCCGTCAGCAAAATACATATCATCCGGCACATCAGAGTACCATCGCTGAGAGGGCTTGTTTTTATCAAAGCCATTCAACCAAAACTGGTACCCGTAATGCTGAAGCGCATCGGTAGCAGCGGGTTGAACCGTTGCTCTGATCCAGTCTTCCGGTAGTATCTGCTCGTTATCCCACATGCCTTTATTGTAGTAGAGCAGGCCAAAACGGGCATAATCCCTGGCTGTGGCATAGCAAAAGGAAGACCCCACATAAGTGCCAGACGCGTCGGGCTCCAGCACAATAGAATACATGCCGATCGGGAAAAAGAGCTTTTCATAAGGAAAGGTATGGTAGTGTTTTTCGCCTGTAGCACGACGGATGATCCTGCTTATAATATTACTATTGCCGCTGGAATAATTGAACACATCGCCGGGTGTATGTTTCAGTGGCAACTGCGCTGCGTAGGCAGCCGCATTCCCCTTTTTAAAAAGCATGTCGGTAGCAGTGGACGGTCTTCTGTAATTCTCTTCGTAATCCAGCCCGCTGGTTTGTTGCAGCAATTGTTTCAGTGTGATCTTTTCTTTGGGTGTACCTTTCCATTCGGCCACGGGCGCCGGGGCATTGACGTCGAGCCTGCCTTCTTTTACGAGGATGCCTGTTAAAGCACCTGTTATACTTTTGGCTACCGACCACCCTGGCATAAGTGTATTTTTATCGTAGCCCGCGGCGTATCTCTCAGCGATGAGCTGTCCGTTATATACCACTACTATCGCTTTTGTATACCGGTCATCAGATGCATCCAATTCGTGCTGAAGTATGGTACCCAGCCGGGCAGTATCAACATTCTGGGGTAAAGTGTCGGGCAGCAAATTCCCATTTGGCCAGGGAATGCTGTCTGTATATGTTACAGGTTTTACAGGGAGTGTGAATGATTGCGCTCTTATTTGGGTTTCGCTGCTGTCATTCACCAGTGTGGCGCCCAGGCCTTCGCGATATATGGCTTTTCGTTTGGCAAATCCCCATACCGATCCGGTTACGGATGAGTCCTGCTCATCCAAAGTATAAGTGGCTGCTGAAAAAGGGAAGCCCGAAAGTTCTTCCGCTATAACCGTTTGCAGCTTCCGATGCTGCAGGTAAACGGCAGAGCACGCTGTTTTGGCTCCGTATGCACTTATGATGGGAGCCACAAGGTATATATACCGGGTTATAAAAATGAACAAACCGGTCAACAGCAGGAAAGCAACCCGCCAGATGATCTTTTTACCGGGCATGATATGGCGCATATTCTTTCGGCTGGTATTCAGACGGAAATGATAGTGAATCTCTCTCTCCTTATTCACCATTCACATCTCACGATTCACCACTCGCCGCACTAACAATAGCCCAAAAGATAATAAATGATCACAAAAACAAGGATAGAGCCGAGGCAACCTCCGCCCCATTTATAGGCGCCATACCCGGCGAGTAGCGTTTTGAGCCAGTTTTGCATAAAATTTATTTTTGGGTAATGTATAGATAAAATTATGCCAGGCAATAAATATACTTATTGGGAGCGATAATTTTTGCAATTGCCCGAAAATATGCTACAAATACAATGATTCAAGTGAAGCGGTCAGGTAAAAATATAACGATCAGTCTGTCTGCTGGAAATGGTTGTTATTACTGCCCGCAGATCTCTTTCAGCTTTGCCAGTGCCTTAGGCCAGGCATCGTTAAAATAATCCAGGAAATCTTCTGTTATGTCTACATCTATCGTTAGGGTAGTAATGCCGTTGCTTTCTTCCAAAGTGTAGTTTTCAAGCCCTCCCGCCCATTTTTCCACTTCGGGGCCACTGGTGATCTCTTTGTCGTCTTTCAGTATGCCGTAATGCCGAATGGAGACGAACCTGCCCGGTATGTTTTCTGCAATTGTCGCCATCATTCCCGATCTTTTTCCACTGCTGTCTGTGCCGACAAAAAGTATCCTCGATCCTTTATCCCAACTCCCTTCGTAAGTAGATCCGGGGTTGAATTCTGCTGTCCATTGCTCATATGTTTTGATATCGCTGAGCCCCAGCATGGCATCGTATACACGTGCTGCAGGTGCATGAATGTTTGTCTTAAATTGAACTTTTTTCATTTTAGTTATTTTTATGGTTGAACGGATCTGCTTCAGTCGTTCCTGAATGTTTGCAGGAAAATTGCTGATGTACTTGCTCACCATATCTGAGTTGACCGTTGTCATTGTTTTGATTTATGCCTTTAACAATGTTGCGATGTCGAGCTTTTTCATCTGCATAAATGCCTGCATTACCCGCGGCGCTTTTTCGGGATCGCTCATCAGTTTACTTAGCACATTAGGTATAATTTGCCACGCCACACCAAATTTGTCTTTCAGCCAGCCACACCTGCTTTCTTCTCCATCTTGTGTAAGAACATTCCAGTAACGGTCAATCTGCTCCTGCGTATCGCACTCCACTACAAATGAATTGCCGTAATCAAAATCAAAATCGTGGTTAGCCGCACCACCGCTCATGGCATTAAAAAGAAAGCGCGTCAATTTGAATTGTGCAAACAGCAATGTATCCTGCGGCAGACCTGCTTCCGGCGGAAAAGGCGCTTCCAGTAGTATTTCACTCTCCTCAAAAAGCCCGGTATAATACATCACTGCTTCTTTCACTTTTGTTGTCTTTTCATTAGCGAAAAGCAGGGTAGGAACAATACGTTGCAGCGAATTGATCGTAGCAATATCCAGTTGCCAGTCTATGCCGAAGCGATCGGCGACCCATGCATATTTTGCCGACCAGTCGTATTTGTCCAGCGGCATCCTGATCTTGCCGCCATCCGATAGCATTGCATACATTCTTGATATCTCTTCTTCGCTCCCGCAATACACATAATACGAAACGGCGGCATTTGCTTTGTATACGGGTCCGCCATTCAACGCCATAAACCGGGTTCCGTTTATTTCAAAGCTTACCGCTATGGCGGTATCCTGCAATATCTTTGCGTTGCTAAAAACGGAACAATAAAAATCCGCTGCCGTTTTTGCTTTGTCGTTAAACCAAAGACAGGGATAAATAGATTTTGGCATAATGTAGTTTTTATGTTATGTCCTTAAGGAGTGAAGCGCATACGATATCAATGTTCCTTATTGCCTTCAGGCTTTTTATGGTTGCTTCATGAAATCAAAAGCTCCTTTTCTTAAATGAACGCCATATTCCAGCCATGCCTTCATGCAGGCTAAAAAGTTGGCCCAGCCCTCTGTTTGCTGAATCGCCCATTGAATACCCTGCTCTGTATGCGGCCGTTCCCTTTCAGTTACCCTCACAACAGTAGCATTGCCGTTCCCCGCCTCTAAAGATATTTCTACCAGCATCCCCTCAATCCCTCCGCTCCAGTCGAACGAAATATATTCACAGGGAGTGATCGTTTTTGCCGTTACAGGAAATGCATCCGGGAATTCGGGGAAATGCCACATTACCGTTTTACCTTTCTCCAATCTTCCTGTTGACCCGGCGATAAAAAAGTGGCTCATTTTTTCCGGATTTACAATAGCCTCAAAAACCTCCTCTGCAGGCTTCAGAACCTGTATCGTTGCTTTAGCAGTTATTATCACCATGCATGTTAATTTTTGTTGCTGTTACCATATAAGAGGGGCTAAACTTTAGCCTTGCACCGGTGCGGCATTGAATCCCCGATATGATGAAAAGCATACACACCAGGCAGTGCATATGTTATTTAGTGATTGGAACATTGATCATCCATATATGCAATTCACCGCCGAAAACGGTTTGATAAAAGCGGAACGCTTCTTCCGCGTTGCCATCAAAGTTTAGATAAGGATTTATGATCATGCTACTTTAGTTTTAGCCTGCGTTTCCTTTGTAGGCGTTAATAATATCAAATTTTTCATGAGCCGGGCTTTAGCGTACGAAGTCAGTCGGAGTATCTGTTGAACCGGCTTATTATTTCTATACTCTTCAATATAAGTGCCACGATCTGTCGTTCCATTTTCAGTACGAATGGGTCAATTTATTGTACTTCGTACCTAGTTTTGAGGTAACGAATATTGGCATCAATGAGCTTCACCAGTTGCTGCTGGTCAATATCCGATAATTGCTTTACGTAAATGCATGCTTTGCCCATCTTATACTTACCGAGGTCTTTCAGCAATTTTTCATCCTGCCCGGAATACACATACAGTGAAATAGCTGCCTTTCGCGGAGAAAAACCTACCAGCGGAGCATCTCCCTCATGGCCACTGTCATATTTGTAATGATAACTCCCGAATCCGATGATGCTTGCTCCCCACATTTTAGGCTGGTGCCCCGTAGCCTGCTGCATCAGCTTCAGCAATGCAAAGCTGTCGGCTTTCTTCTGTTCGGTATCTGCAAATGCGTTGATAAAATCAATCACATCTGCACCTGTTTCTGCTGTTTTATTTTTTGCCATTTTATATACTTATGCGGATCATGAAATATTCCTGCTGGTTACGCATTTCCACATTCCCACATTTTCATATTTTCACATTCTTTATTTTTCCAGTATATCCTTCAAATTCTCCAAACCCTTTTCAAAATCTTTCCCCATGTCATAAAACAAACTCATGATGTTAAAGGGCCAGGGTGATCTGCCGGTGATCCCCCATGTTACCGAGGTTTGGCCGGCCCCGGCGTCGTTTACAATAAAAAATGCAGCAGCGGGATCGCCAAAGCCAAAATCAAGCTCGGTTTCAATACGATCTCCATCCACGATTTTCGTAATGGTCTGCGATCCTTTCCCCACTTTTTTCCCGTCCCAGCTGTATTTAAAGCCAATCTGCCCGTCTGTTCCTTCGAAGCTTGTTTTCATCTCCGGGTCAGTCTTTTGCCATACCCCGAAATTGTTCTGGTTTTTCACGTATTTAAGGTAGTCAAACACTTCCTGACGGGGCTTGTTAATGATAATCTGCCGTTCGCTTTTAAATTCCTTTGGAACAAACAGGGCTACAACAAGCAATAGTGCAATCAGTGCCAGCAGCCCAAGCAGTATTTTTTTAATGACTTTCATTTTTAAAGTATTAATGGTTTTACGATGATAAAGATAGACGTCGCCTAAGAAAAAAACAATGGGACGTTTTGCCATTTTGCAGGGGTATTTGCGACAAAAAATTTTACCTGCTTTTTACCTCTTTTACAGGCTTACACCCGGGATTACCGGGATGCTGCTGTTGTAACAGGGAGGGCGTTCCAGCACTGTATTGCGTGGTGTTAATAATCCGAATAAGCTGTAGGGCGGGTCAATATGGTTTCATTCCCTGACACGTTATTTTTATATTCCGGTTTTGCCGAAAGCTGTTTCCATTCGGCATCATCTCTGAATGTTTGCCAGTGTGCGTTGCGGTCGGCAAGGTTTTCAAAGCTGGTCATATACATCAGGTTCGGCATGCGGCTCCCGGCAATTACCTCTCCATAAAAGACGGCATTGAACCCGAGTCTTTTGAAAAGAGAGATCTCGCCGCCTTCATTGAACATCTGCACTTTATTCCAATACAGCTTTTCGGTGGGGCTTTCATAGCTGCGCAGTTCGTACACCCTTTCCTCTTTGGATGATTTTAATCGGGGAATAGCCGATTGGGGCGCCAGGCGAAAAGCCCGCAGTATGATGGATTCCATCCGGGTATAAGGTGAGTTGTTGTATACTGCATCCGCATAAGCCTTTGCGGCACTGGTATAGCCGGCATCTTTTTGTAACTGTTGCGGAAGGGTGAGCAATTGTTCCATTGACCGGAGAGGAATAAGAACATATAATCTTTTATCGGCAGCGGTGTCATTCCCCAGTGGTTTAAAGGCGCCGATACTTTTTACACCTGCTTTATGCAGAGCGGGTATATAGGCTTCAGACAGGTATTGATCTAATATTTCTTCCTGTGCCGTTGTGGTAAAATGATACAGCTTTATTTCATAAAACTCGCGGCTGCTTTTTCCGCTTTGGGCAGAAGCGGTAGTAAGGTAAATAATGCTTAAAACGGTTGTATATAGAAGATACCTGCTTTTCAGGAACATATTCACTTGATTTATTCATCCAAGGTAAAGCAAAAGAAAATCCCGGAAGGAAATTTTTGTATGATTAGTTGATTGTGCGCGCTTCCTCAGATATAAGTACATTTGCATTTTAAAAATAATCATTATGCCTTCATTTGATATCGTAAGCAAAGTAGATGTGCAGTTGCTGGATAATGCCGTGAATGTTACGAAGAAAGAGATCACCAATCGTTTTGACTTTAAGAATGCGCATGTTGTGATTGATCTCAATAAAAAAGAATTCAAATTAAATATAGAGACGGACGACGATATGAAAATGCGCCAGTTGATCGATGTGCTGGTTAGCCGGGCACATAAGCAGGGTATTACTCCTGAAGCATTCGACCTGTCGAAGGAGGGAGCGCAAAGCGGTAAAGTATGGAAGAAAGAGGTTACAGTAAGAAATGGGCTCAAACAGGAAGATGCCAAAAAGATCGTTAAGCTTATTAAAGACTCCGGTCTAAAAGTACAGGCTGCTATTAACGACGACCTTGTAAGGGTAACCGGCAAAAAGATTGATGATCTGCAGGCCGTTATCCAGGCTTCAAAAGGGTGGGAGCTGGGCATACCATTGCAGTATGAAAATATGAGGTCATAGAATTTGAGATTTGAGATTTCAAATTTGAGATTCTTCTTTGTGCATAACTTGCCTAAAACCTGCTTTTACAGCTGGTTTTGGTGCATAAGCAGGTGCATATCGCGTGCATATTAAAGCTTCCAAATGCTTGCAAAAGGAATCTTTACAGCATATCTTTATGGTACAAACGTTACAGGAATACTGGAAACAGTAAGAAAGTAACAGGATGAGCGGAAATCCGTCAGAAGATGGAAGCCCATCACGAAAGCATCGGGTAAGTAAGTATGAAAGCGCAAGCCAATATACCGAAATCACTTGATGCTTTCTTTTTTTAGCTTCCGGCAGAAGACAGGCATCAGGTGTGGGTAGGAGGTCCCAGTGTTGCAAGTTACAGGTTTCAGGGTACGGGGTGTGAGGCGTAAGGTAGAGGATGTAAGGATAAAAATTATCTATGGTTGAGCTGAGCGCTCGAAGCCATTTCTTATTTCTGCTTTGTTGATTTCTGATTTTGTGATTTATCCGCCCCGGCGGACAGGTTTGGGTATTGTTATTTGGTTCTTCCACTTCGTATTTCGGGCTTCCAACTTCGGATTTAATACTCCATATACCCCAGCTTATTCAGGGCATAAAACAGGCAGGTAGCATGGAGCGCCTGCAGGATTTTATTCTCCTTCAGCATTTGTTTAACTTCTTTAATACTAAACAGGTATACTTCTATTTCTTCGTTGGGGTCTAACTGCTGCTCCTGCACCTTCCTGCCGCCGCGGGCAATATACATATGCATAAGATTATTGTTGGTGGAGGGGTTGGGAGATATTTTCCCAAGGTACTCATAGCCCGTGAATGTATAACCGGTTTCTTCCAGGAGTTCCCGCTCAATAGCTGCCCGTAAAGAAGGATCGGTATCATCTACACATCCTCCCGGGATTTCCATGATGGTTTCGCCTAACGCATGCCGGTACTGGCGCACCATGATCACTTCATTGCTTTCAGTAAGTGCTACGGCCGTAACCCAGGTAGGGAACTCATATACATAGTAGGGGTCAACGATCTTTTGTTCCGGTGTTTCACACCTGTCTTTCCGAATAGTGAACCATGTGGCCTTATAGAGATATTCCGAAGACAGTACTTTCCATTTCAGGTCTTTCATGTCATTCCATTGAGGCATTGATGAGTTCTGCGATGTCCATTACCTGTACATTGTCTTCCTTTTCCCGGCTCTTTACACCGTCTGTCAGCATGGTATTACAAAAAGGACAGGCAGAAGCAATGATACCGGCCCCCGTCTGGAGGGCTTCATTGGTTCTTTCCTGGTTAATCCTTGTGGAGCCTTTCTCCTCTTCCTTCCACATTTGTGCTCCGCCGGCACCGCAGCACATTCCCTTACTGCCGCAGCGTTTCATTTCCACGAGCTCGGCATCCAGCGCTTCCAGCACTTTACGCGGCGCTTCATAAATATTATTCGCGCGCCCCAAATAACAACTGTCGTGGTAAGTAATGCGCTTCCCCCTAAAGCTCCCGCCTTCTTTCATTTTTATTTTCCCTTCATCAATCAGTTGCTGCAGAAAAACAGTGTGGTGTATCACTTCATAAGTACCTCCCAGCCCGGGGTATTCATTTTTAAGGATATTAAAGCAGTGCGGGCATGCAGTAACGATTTTTTTGATGCCGTAATTGTTGAGCGTTTGGATATTCTGGTAAGCCATCATCTGGAACAAAAATTCATTACCTGCCCTTCTTGCCGGGTCGCCGGTGCAGGCTTCTTCCTTTCCAAGTATAGCATATTTGATCTGCACTTTATTGAGTATGCTTGCAAAAGCCCTGGTTATTTTTTGTGCCCGCTGGTCAAAGCTGCCGGCGCAGCCCACCCAAAATAATATGTCGGGGTTTTCCTGGTTGGCATACAAGTCTGACATTACCGGAATTTTCATGCTGAATCTGATTTTGATTTCAAAGCTAAACGAAATTTACCAGTATACTATTTTACGTTTGAATGTTATGGCAGGCTATGCCGCTAATTCCGGTGTCCCTGGGCGGGAAGATTTTAAGATACACCGGCCTGGTATACAGAATATACGGGATATTCGCAAATCTGTTAATACCTTTGACCGATTTTACAACCCATAGTATATGAACCGGATACCCGCTCTTATTGCTGTTTTACTGGTAACACATATAAGTTTCGGACAGCATTTTACGCCTGTTGACGAAGGATCGGAAATTGAGTTCAGGATCAGGAATTTTGGGGTAAATGTAAAAGGGAGCTTTAAAGGATTATCAGGAGAAATTATTTTTTTTCCTGACAGTCTTGCTGCTTCCCGCTTTAATGTGGCGATAGATGTGAAAACGATCAATACCGGCATTAACCAACGCGACAATCATTTACGGTCAGAAGATTATTTTGAGGTGGCGAAATATCCCCGCATCAGCTTTGAATCTACACAAATTACAACAAGCACGAACGAAGCCTATCTTTTTGTTTTTGGAAAGCTTACCATTAAAGATGTTACCCGGGAAATCTCTTTCCCGTTCAAAGCAACGCCAACAGATAACAATCTTTTTTTTGAAGGTGAATTTGCATTGAACCGGAGGGATTATAATATAGGCGGTAGCAGCCTTAGCATGGGGGACAGTGTTAGGGTGAGCCTTAAAGTGCTGGCTAAAAGAGATGAATGAAGAAGGGCGGTAGAAGGTAGAAGGCGTAAAATGTAAAGTGGGTTGCAGTGAAATAGCTGATCACTGAGAGCCTACTGCCCCTTCGAATTTCTGATTTTTGATTTGTTGATTTCTGATCGGATTGCTTCTCTCGAATTTCGGAATTTATTTGGCATTTGTCTTTTGGTGCTTTACAGAGCTATCAGGTGGTGCTGCAATAAACTTCCAAACTATAAACTTTCAAACCCTAAATTTCTTCTCCGGCCCATTTATCTCTTTCATCGGGGCTGAACTGCCAGGGTGCAAAATTGTTTTCAATATTGCTGAACATCACATTCCACTCCTGAGGAACATTGCTTTCTTCCATAACGAGCGAGCGGCGCAGCTCAAGGATAATTTCGAGGGGGCTGATGCTTACGGGGCATTCTTCCACGCAGGCATTACAGGTAGTGCAGGCACGCAGCTCCTCAACTGTAATATAGTTGTGCAACAATGTTTTGCCGTCGTCTTTAAAGGTTCCGTTCCTGCGGATATTTCTTCCGGTTTCCTCTGCCCGGTCTCTCGTATCCATCATGATCTTGCGGGGCGATAAGGCTTTTCCGGTAGTGGTAGCCGGACAGGCAGCCGAGCACCTTCCGCATTCTGTGCAGGCATAGGCATCGAGTAGGTTCCTCCAGCTCAGGTCAAATATATCTTTGGCTCCGAAACGGGCAGGAGGAGTGGCATCTGCAGGTGCAAGCTCAGGCTGCATGGCATACAATACCTCGTTCTGAACGGCAGGCATATTGTTCATCTCTCCTTTTGGCAGCAGTCTTGCATAATATGCATTGGGAAAGGCAAGCAGGATATGCAGGTGCTTGGAATAAGGCAGGTAGTTCATAAATGCCAGGATGCCGAGAATGTGCAGCCACCAGCAGCTTCTTTCGATAGCAACAAGCATAGCTTCGCTAAGCGACCCATATAGCGGTGCAAGCATACCCGATATCAAAAACCGGTCCGTGGGATTTTGGGCGTAATGTCCATAACCCTTTTCCTGCAGTACCAGATCGGTTCCATTCATGGTCAAAAAAAGCAGCATCAGCACAATCTCCGTAATGAGTATATAGTTGGCATCGCTGCGGGGCCAGCCGTCCAGGTCTTTGCTGATAAATCTTCTCAGCTTTAAGATATTCCTGCGGATGAGGAAAACAGCACAGGATACGATGACCAGCACTGCCAGTATTTCAAATGCATTGATAAGAAAACCGTATAAGCTACCCAGTATCGGTGCAAACAGCCGGTGTGTTCCCAATACCCCATCCAGTATGATCTCCAGCACTTCTACATTAATGATGATAAAGCCGGCGTATACGAAAAAATGAAGTATGGCAACCAGGGGATTCCTGAACATTTTTTTCTGACCGAAAGCCAGCAGCAGCACGTTTTTCCAGCGAAGAGAGGGCTGGTCGCTATAATCGGCATCCTGGCCCGAAAGTATATTTTTACGTATATCACGGATCCTCTTTGCAAACAATCCGACACCTGTGGCGGCGGCAATGATAAAAACGATCTGCGAAACAATCTGCATCATAACTTAGTTGTAACGCTAAGATAAGATGTTTAGTACGAATTGTTTTATTCGTGAATACCGCTTAGTTTTGATCAGATCAATTTATCGGGGATGAAGAACTATATTCTTACCAGGGAAAAAATAGATAAGATATTAAGGCGGCTTGCCTTTGAGATAGCGGAACGCAATGCCGGTGAGAAGCAGATATTGCTGGCCGGTATTAAAGAAAACGGGCTTGTGATCGCCCAAAAGTTGAAGCAACTGCTGGCGGTGATCTTTACCGGGCAGATAGAGGTGATGGATATTCATGTAGACGATAAAAGATACCCGCGGAAAATCACCTTAAGCAGCATACGGAACTTTGATGATACCGTGGTGATTGTGGTAGATGATGTGGCCAACAGCGGTAAGACCATGCTCTACGCCCTGAAACCCTTTTTGCAGGATCAGCCACGAAAAGTACAAACGCTTGCCCTGGCAGACAGAACACATAAAACTTTTCCCGTGCATACCGACTATGTAGGATTTGCAATAGCCACCACCTTACAGGAGCACATATTTGTGGAAGTAGGGAACGGGGATATTACTGGAGCCTGGCTTGAATAATTTTGCGAATTTGATCATTTCCCCCGAAATTCGATAAGTATACACTGATTGCAAATTATAATAACATAAATATGGACGCCATAACTAAGCAACGGGTGAACGCATGGCTTAATGGACCTTTTGATGAGGCTACTAAAAATGAAATAAAGAAAGCGGAAGTAGAAAATCCCAATGAGCTCACGGAAGCTTTTTATCGCAATCTTGAATTTGGAACGGGCGGATTAAGGGGGATCATGGGCTTTGGCACCAACCGCATTAATAAATATACAGTTGGTATGGCCACGCAGGGCTATGCCAATTATTTAAAGCGAACCTATCCGGATGGTGGCATAAGCGTGGCCATTGCGCACGACAGCCGCAATAACAGCCGGCAGTTTGCCGAAATTACAGCCAATGTAATGGCGGCCAATGGCATTAAAGTGTTCCTGTTTGAATCGCTGCGACCCACGCCGGAACTTTCTTTTGCTATCCGTCATTTGGGCTGCAAGGGTGGTGTGGTATGCACTGCCTCTCATAATCCCAAGGAATATAATGGCTACAAAGCCTACTGGAACGACGGGGGGCAATTGGTGCCGCCGCACGATAAGAATGTTATTGCCGAAGTGGATAAAATTGAATCTGTTGATGAGGTGAAATGGGGAGGGGCAACGCAGCTAATCCGGCTTATTGGCACAGACATCGATGAAGCCTACTGGCAGATGGCAAAAAACCTGAGCGTGTATCCGGATATTATTGCCCGGCAGCATGACCTCAAAATTGTATATACTCCCATTCACGGAACGGGCATTACGCTGGTGCCGGAATTATTGAAAAGATATGGCTTTACCGATGTTACCATTGTAGACGAACAGGCGAAGCCTGACGGAAATTTTCCAACGGTAGTATATCCCAATCCCGAAGAGAGCGAAGCGATGAGCATCGGGCTAAAGAAAGCAAAAGAAATCAATGCAGATATTCTTTTAGGGACTGACCCCGATGCCGACAGGGTAGGCATTGCCGTTAAGGATCATAAAGGCAACTGGGTGCTGATGAATGGCAATCAAACTGCTGTGCTTGCCTTCAACTATCTTATAGAAGCCCGTAAAGCAAAAGGCATTGCAAAGCCTAACGACATGGTGGTGAAGACCATTGTAACCACCGATATGATCAACCGCATCGCTAAAGAAAATAACATAACCTGCTATGATGTGCTTACCGGCTTTAAATGGATAGCGGAGCTGATCAGGGAAAAGGAAGCGACTGAAAATTATATTATCGGGGGCGAGGAAAGCTATGGATTGCTGGTAGGATCGAGGTTGAGAGATAAGGACGCGGTAAGCGCGGTTGCCATTCTCTGCGAAATGGCTGCTTATGAAAAGAATAAAGGGAAAAGCCTTTTTGAAAAACTGGTTGACCTGTATGTGCAGTATGGTTTTTACAAAGAGCAGCTTATATCCATTACCAAAAAAGGCATGCGCGGGCAGGAAGAAATAGCTGAAATGATGGAATCTTTCAGAAAAAACACACCAAAGGCGATTAACGGGTCGCCGGTTGTGCAATTGCTGGATTATGAGCTGCGCAAAGGCAGAAATCCGGCAACGGGAGAAGAATGGGATATCACATTGCCGAAATCGAATGTGCTGCAGTTTATACTGGAGGACGGCAGTAAGATATCGGCAAGGCCTTCGGGAACTGAGCCTAAAATAAAGTTCTATTTCAGTGTAAATGCAATGCTTGCCAATGCCGGGGATTTCGACACGGTAAGCGCAGCACTGGACCAACGCGTACAAAGTATTATTACGGATCTAAAACTGAAGTAAGTGCGGGTAAGTGTATGAAATAAATAATTTAAAACCGTGTACACGAGTGCACCCACAGCTTGTTGAAACTTGAAAGACTGAACCATTTTTTAAAGCAATAATTTTTTTATGCATAGTTTAACCCGCAGGAGATTCCTGCATACCACTGCGGCCCTGATGGGTGCTGCTGTTGTCGGCTCTTCTTTTGATGTTAAAAAGAAGTTGCCGCTGTTATCATTTTCTTCGCTGGGATGCCCGGACTGGGATCTTCAACAGATTACTGATTTTGCTAAAGCACATGGCTACAGGGGTATTGAGCTGAGGGGACTCCAGCGTGAGATGGATCTTACAAAATGTGCGGTATTCAATACGGGGCAAAGCAGAGCTAATACGGTTTCGCTGATGAAAGAAAAAGCGCTGCGTTTTGTGGGGCTGGGCTCCTCCGCTGCGCTGCATTTCGCCGAAGGAGCAGAAAGGCAAAAGAATATGGATGAAGCCCGGCAGTTCATTGATCTGGCACAACAGATCAACTGCCCGTATGTAAGGGTGTTCCCCAATAATCTTCCTAAAGACCGGGATAGAAACGAAACATTGGATACCATTGCTCAATCTTTGCTGGAGCTGGCCAGCTATGCAAAGGGAAGCAATGTAACGGTATTGATGGAAACCCATGGCGATGTAGTGAACAGCAATGACCTGGAAAAGGTCATGCGGTCGGCAGATCATCCTCATACAGGACTGGTATGGGACATTGCCAATATGTGGTCGGTGACGCAGGAGCCGCCGGCGCAGGTATATCAAAATCTGAAAAAATACATCCGACATACCCATATCAAAGATGGGAATCTGGTGAATGGTAAGCTGAGATATACCCTTACGGGCAGAGGTGAGGTTCCGATAGCGGAAGCCATTGAGTCGCTGATAAAAGGTGGCTATAAAGGGTTCTATAGCTTTGAGTGGGAAAAACTTTGGCATCCCGAGATACCTGAACCTGAAATCGCTTTGGCTGACTATCCTGTTTCTATTCAATCGTATTTTAAGAAGTAGATATGAATTCGACTGATATGCGTACGGATAAATTATTCGCATAATAAAAATTGCTTATAGCATTTCCGTTGGATTGTAAGAAACTTAATCTTCCATTTTGAGTTTAATGCAACCATGTTATTGTTATTCTCATCATAAATGCAATTGGTTACTTTATTTGATTGACAAAGGTTAAATCGGGAAGGAGTCATCTCCCAAACATCGTTAAAATCCGGCTGTTGGCCGAAAAAAACGTGCTTTTTATCGAATGTGAGCCATAAAAAATAATGGTGATTTTATCTTTGTTATCTGAATCCTATTTCTATGATCATATGAAAATATGATCCGGTTATAGAACGGAAAAGCCTTTTTGTTTCAACCAAATTGTATGTAATGAAAAAGCTTTACCTTTTAGGATTCGCATTCTCCGTTTGCTTTGTTGTACCGGGAAAAGCACAGGTTATTGAAAAAGCCATTCCCTATCCCCAGAAGTCACCTCAGTTAGCTGTTAATGTGCAGGGCACTTATAACGGTTTTTCTTATCCGGCCACTTATGGCGTTGGTATCGATTTGAAGCTGATGTTTAACGCCCAGCAAAATGCTGATGCCTACAATCAGTATGTTTTTACAGTAAAAGGAACGCATACCATGCCAACAGATGGGCCGCTCTGGGGCTCGTTCGATGATGGTAAGTATAATAATGTGAGCGCTATTATCTTCATGGCCGGATACAGGTTCAATTTTGGAGCGCCACGCTATCTCCACCAGGATTTTAAAAGGGAAACCGGAGGATGGTTTCTTGAGTTGGACGGAGGGGGCGCTCATTACCGTTATTCCAAAACCAGGCTTCGTCCTGTAGTATCCACAACAGTAGGGTGCGCTGTGGCCCCGCATCTTGATATTATTGGTTCTTACACTTATAGCGGCACCTGGCTGACCAGCGAAAGAAAATTCCCGCTTGCTGTTTTTGGCATGGGGATCCAGTACAAATTATAGTGAGCAACATGCAGTAGCGTATACTATCCGTTTCTTTAGTACATTAGCGGATAAAAAATACCGATGATCTGTATGAAGCATATTTTAAAAAGCCTGGTCATAGCTGCTGTGTTTGTTTTATCGGCAGCTTCTTTATCCGCTAAAACAAGCATCACTGCTTCCGAATATTTTGGTGACCCCGCTATTGAGGGACGCTGGGATATTACGATCGAAGATGGTGGAAAAAAATTTCCTGCCTGGCTTGAGGTTATGCATTCGGGTCATAAAAGGCTTGTAGGGCAGTATGTGGGTATTACCGGAAGTGCCCGGCCAATATCTATTGTTCATTTCAGTAACGGAAAAATAAGTTTCAGCCTGCCCCCACAGTGGGAAGAAGAAGACCATGACCTTACTTTTGAAGGAACCCTGCAGGAGGACATGCTGACCGGCACAATGGTTGCCGCCAACGGCAAAACTTATAGCTGGACGGCCCGCAGGGCGCCCTTATTAATAAGAGATAAAGCACCTGTATGGGGAATGGCGATAAAATTATTTAATGGAAAAGATCTTACCGGCTGGAAAGCATTGGGGGAAAATCAGTGGGTTGTAGAGAACGGTGTATTAAAAAGTCCCCGCTCGGGTGCCAACCTGATCACAGACAGAATATTTACGGATTTTAAGCTGCATGTAGAATTTCGCTGCCCGCCAGGAAGCAACAGCGGTATTTACCTGCGCGGTCGTTACGAGGTACAGATAGCAGACAGTAAAGGAAAGCTGCCGCAGAAAGATTTGCTGGGAGCCGTGTATGGATTTCTTACCCCCAGTGAAATGGCTGCTAAGGATGCCAGCGAATGGCAGACTTATGATATTACGCTGGTGGGCAGAATGATCACTATTGTGCTGAATGGCAAAAAGGTGATCTGTAACCAGGCAATACCCGGTATTACCGGTGGAGCGCTGGATAGCAATGAAGGTGATCCGGGTCCGATATACATACAGGGCGATCATGGTCCCATTGAATACCGCAATATTGTACTAACGCCCGCTAAATAAGTTTATGGTTTAGAAGTTTACAGTTTGGGAGTTACGAGTGCTGTATTAATTATAACAGGTCGTATAGTCGGGGCGAACGGGCATCTCAATAGTGAATTTATCCATTCACTATTTATTGTCGTTTCCTTAAGAATTAAACACTATTGTTGTGCAACCTGGTTTGCCGGGTGAGCTGTCTCACAGATCCTACAGATGATCACAGAAAGCACTATCTGTCTGTCAAAATCTCTCCTGCAGGCAGGAGCGTTATCTGCGGGAAGTTACGATGTGATACTTTACAGTTGACGTGACATTAGTGTTAAGTCAGGCACACTATTCACCCCCCTCTCTCGTTTCTCCTCTCACCATTTACGATTCACCACCAACAGCTTCCTTTTTCTGTTTGCGCAGCCCGGCATGGTGCCAAAAAATCCCCGGCGCTAAGGCCGGGGAAAATACGATCTATATCAACAGGCATATTACTGCTTGCTTATCCTGAACATAATGCCGGAATCGGTAACGGCATACAATGCCCCGTTATTTTGGGCCACATCACGTATCCTTTCTTTTTGATCTTCCAGCAGCCTTTCTTCTCCTACTACTTTATTGTTCTCAATGACCAGCCTTGCAATGTGCATGCTGGCAAGCCCGCCGATAAACAGGTTGTTTTTCCACTCTGGGATGTCATCGCCGGTATAAAAAACCATACCGCTGGGAGCAAGCACCGGATCCCAGTAATACACAGGCTGTTCCATGCCTTCTTTTTGCTGGATGGAATCACCGATCTTCCTGCCGTCATATTCAATGCCATAGGTAATGATTGGCCAGCCGTAATTTTTGCCGGGTTTAATAAGATTCAGTTCATCACCGCCGCGCGGCCCGAATTCCACTTCCCACAGGTCGCCGGTAACCGGATGCAGGTCGAGGCTTTGGGCATTGCGTATCCCATACGCATAAATTTCAGGCATTGCATCTTTTTGACCTATAAAAGGATTGCCCGGCGCCGGCTTGCCGTCTTTAGTGATCTTGAATATTTTTCCCAGTCCGGAATTCAGCCATTGTGCCTGTTTCCGTCCCTCCAGGATGGATCTTTCACCGGTGCTTACAAAAAGATTACCGTCTTTATCGAACACCAGGCGGGAACCGAAATGCAACTTGCTGTCCAATGCAGGAGTAGCACGGAATATAACTGTTGGGTTCTGAATAGTAGTTTCATCAGCCGATATTTGTCCTTTAGCTACTGCCATCAGGTTGCCTTTGCCATATTTTTCGGAAAACGACCAGTAGATGGTTTTGTTTTGCGCAAAGTCCGGGTCCAGGGCAACATCGAGCATACCTCCCTGTCCGGCATCTTCTACTTTAGGAAAGCCGGTTATCTTTTTCACCAGCTCACCATTGGCAGTGCGAATTTCCATATAGCCCGATTTTTCGGTTATCAGTAACCGTCCGTCCGGCATGGGTATTACAGCCCAGGGGCGTCCCATGTTTTCGGCTATCTTTTCAACTTTATAAGGGGTAACGGTTTTTACTCCCTTCACTCTGGTTTGCCCTTCAAAGGCAGGCTTGTAATCTACGTTAGGAGCATTTGTTTCAACAGGCGGGAGTGCCGCAGAATCTGTAGCAGGAGCGTTGGCAGTGTTGGCAGATGAGTTATTGCCGGAACACCCGCAAAACGAAATGGCAGCAATGACTGAAAAACATGCGAAGATTTTCATTTGTATAAAATTGTCTTTGATTGTAAGAATGTAAATATAATCAAAGTGCCGGTTTTATACGGACTGTTTAATCATTACAGCAAAACAACCCCCTTTTCACACATCCTTTTCTTTTCTTCCGCAGACCATATACTTACCTGCACTTCTCCAA
>CAZREP010000021.1:0-38908 GCA_964599035.1 uncultured Terrimonas sp.
GGGAGAAATGAAAGTGAGGGAGCTGGAGCAGGCGCTTGATAAGTTGTTTCCTTTAGATGCGCGGGTTTTCAGGCGCTCGGGGAATATATGGCTGGAAACCACCATGACGAACGACTGGACCCTGGCGCATCAAAACGAGCAGGGCCGGGAGATATCAATGCCCTCCGGCAAAGGAGGAACCCCTGAGCCGGGGAATGATCAGTAAAGCAGGTTGCTGAGCTGGTCGGGCTGGGCAACAATGATCTTGCCTTCTTTGATCTCGATCAGCTTTTCCGATTTAAAGTCACTTAAGGTCCTGATCAGCGATTCGGTGGCTGTGCCTACATATTGGGCAATATCTTCCCTCGATATTTCTATACGTTTTGAGGGCCCGCCCGCATTAAATTTATTGTGAATATCTACCAGCGCCTTGGCAATTCGTTTGCGCAGCGAACTGTATGCCAGGCTGAGAAGCCGCTCCTCTTTTTCCTTTACGTTTTGGGTGATGAGGCGGATGAATTTTGTGGCTACTGAGATATCATTATAGATCATTTTCTGAAAATCTTCCCTTGGCAACTGCAAAATGTCGGCATCTTCCAGTATGATAGCGCTATCTTCGTAATGCTTGTCTTCAATAATGGGGGAATAGCCTATGAAGTCGCCTTCGCTGAAAAGGTCGGTAATATATTCTTTACCGTCTTCGTGGGTCCTGAAGCCTTTTACTTTTCCTTTCACTATATAGTACAGGAACCTCGGTCGCCTTCCTTCCTGGTAAAGGAATTGTTTTTTATTGTAAGGCGCCACATCATACTGGTTGGTGAGCTTCTGGATAAGCCCCGAATCATTCACGTCTTTCATGAACTGGGTAATACCGGAAGCGCCTGTGGCGTATTTCTGTGACAGTATTTCTCTTTTTTTGAGCCTTACTTCCACGGCATTCAGCAGCTCAATTTCTTCAAACGGCTTGGTAACATAATCGTCTGCCCCCATTTCCATGCCTTTGCGCAGGTCGGACCGCTCGGTTTTTGCAGTCAGGAAAATAAAGGGGATATCGCGTGTATCGGGGTTTTTTTGCAGCAGGTGCAGCACCCCGTAGCCGTCCAGCTCGGGCATCATGATGTCGCAGATAATAATATCAGGCTTTTCCCGCAACGCGGTTTCAATCCCTTTTTTTCCATTTTCGGCTGTAAAGCTGGTATAGCCTGCCAGCTCCAGGATCTCCGCGGTATTGTCGCGGATGTCTGCATTGTCGTCGATAACTAAAACTGATGCCATAATTTATGGTTTTTGACCGGCGGTGGGTATGGTAACGGCAACCGTTGTACCCTTGCCCAATGTGCTTTTAATACGGATGGTTCCTTTTAAAATATCGGCATATCTTTTTATAATATGAAGACCCAGCCCGGTTCCCTGTATATTAACGGCATTCTTCCCCCTGAAAAAGCTCGAAAAAAGCTGTTGCTGGTCTTCTTCAGAGATGCCGATACCGTTATCGGTGATACTGATCTCAAAATACGAAGGATATGTGTTGCTCCTGATATCAATCAAAGTATTTTCCGCTGAGAATTTAATGGCGTTCGCCAGCAGGTTAATGATAATGTTTTTAAGCAGCCGTTTATCGGAATAGACCACGGGATCTCCCTCGCAATGAAAAACGATCTGCTGACCTGCTTTTTCCTGTGGCTTCATTTCCTCCAGCACTTCCTCCATGAATTCCTCTATATTGAACAGTACGGGCTGCATTTCCACCTTGTTCTCTTCTAATTTTCCAAGGGAAAGAAAATCATCCAGGATATCGTTTAAATTCCTGACGGCATCCTTTATCTTTTCAACATGGCGGTCCCGTTTATCCTGCTGTTCGGTGGTGGTATATTTTGAAAGCAGGGAGGCTGAAGACAGCACGGTGCTTAGCGGGGTGCGGAACTCATGGGAGGCAATGGAAACAAACCGGCTTTTGATCTCGCTGAGCTGTTTTTCCTTGTCGAGGGCCTCGTGCAGTTCTTTTTGCGATTGCTCTAATTTTTGCAGCGCCTCTTTCAGGATCAGTGTTCTTTCCTCCACCTTTACCTCGAGTTGCGTATTGAGCTTGCGCATATCATTCGTCATTTTCTCCAGCTCTGCCTGCTGCTGCAACATGTTCTGCTCTATGTTTTTCCGGTGTGTAATGTCTACTATAAAGGCCGTTACGAATAACTCCTCTTCTTTTTTGTAAAAGCTCAGGCTTACTTCTACAGGGATCTCCGAACCGTCGCTTCTTTTGCCGTAAAGATCTCTTCCCGACCCCATTACCCGGTTCTGGGGGTGATCATAGAACGTTTCCCTTTGCCCGGCGTGAAGCCCGTGAAAACGCTGAGGAATGAGTATTTCTATTGGCTTACCAATGATTTCGGAAGCCTCGTACCTGAACATCCGTTCGGCCGCGGGATTAATTAACGTGATCTTCCCTTTGCTGTTGGTAAGGATGATCCCTTCTGTTGCGTGCTCAAATAATGATGCAAGATGTGCCGTGTCCAGATTCATCATACGTTTCTTGTTGCCAAAATAAGGCAATTAAAGTAAGCGGCAAGTAATTTTATTCTTAATCTTTCTGGTTTATCAGTTCGGTTTCCATGACCAGTACCCGGGGGTAAAGGATGTCGTTTTCGAGGTGCATGTGCTGAACAACATCATTGTCCAGTTCCTGCAACTTCAGCAGAGCTACCACATGCGTAACGCAGGCGTTTTCGGGGGGAGTGTAGTTCCGTGTAAGTTCGCGCATTTGCCGGATAAGGGCTTCCACCTGCTTTTGCTCCTGCAGCATGACCTGCTCAACCGGCTTGCGCAATGTACGGACCAGCAGGGCGGCATAAGATTCTTTGTTGAGGTATGCCCTTGTTAACTGGCGTATATAAGGAAAAATGATCTCTTCCTCCTGGTGCTGCCGGGGCTTCATAATACCGGAAAAGGCTTCGAAATAACGCTGAAGCTCCTGCAGGTAGGGATATTTTGCAGCGTGTTTTTTGGAAAGATGCTCAAGATAGCCGGTTGCTTCTGCGATACCCTTCTCAAGGTACCGGTGATGCACGTGTATAATATAGTCTGCCAGGAAATCCGGCTTCCAGGTATCGTATTCGTGCAAAGTATAGGAAGGTGTTGTATGGGTGGTGGCTTCCAGCTCCTGCATTACCCCTCTTACATCCAGGCCTTTATTGGCGCAAACGATCTCTAACGGAAATTTTCCTCCGCAGCAAAAGTCAATATCATATTTTCTGAACACACCCGCGGTACGATAATCATTTTTAACGATATCCGACACGCAGGCGCCCGACTCAATCCGTTTAATTCCTTCAAGCATATCTCGTACGTATGTATTGTGCAGTACAGCCCTGTAAAAATATCATCTCCCCTAAAGGGGCAACCTGATATTTGTCATGCCTTTTCCTGATCCTTGGCAGGCAAAGCCGGATGGCAGGAAGCCTGGATACTTTGGCGTGAGCCGTGTTTCTTATTGGCTGGCAGCTATCCGCTTTCGTTTTGTCCATTTCCATACCTCGAACCATACTATGGACGCTGCGGCTGTTCCACTGCAGACAAAGAATTCAGCGGCAGAGAGCGGCAGGATCTTAAAGAACTTTGATACGGGAGGAATATACAGCATGCCTATAAGTAATACAATGGTGACTATAATGATATATACCATCAATGGATTATGATTTCGCATCTCGGAGAACAGCGAATAGTAAAAAGAGCGGTAGCTCAGGGTAAGGAAAATGTTCGCAAGCACCAGCGTGGTAAACACCAGGGTTCTTACGCCGGCTTCATCATAATTGTTATATATGCCGTAACCGTACATCAAAAGCACGCATGCCGTAATGACCAGCCCCTGGATGATGCTGATCGTCATTTCATTCAGCAACAGGAAAGTGGAAGTGAACGGACGTGGTGGAACAAGCATCGCATTTTGCTCTGCCGGCTCATTTTCATACACTACCGAACAGGTGGGTCCCATGATCAGCTCCAGAAAAATAACATGTACAGGTGTGAATATAGCAGGATAAGTCCATCCTAAAAACAGGGGTAACGATACGGTGAGGATAATAGGTATATGAATGGAAATAATATACTGTACGGCTTTTTTTATGTTGGTATATATTCTGCGTCCTACTGCTACTGCGTCTACCATTTTCGACAGGTCGTCGTTGGCAAGGATGAGCCCCGCCGCCTGCTTGGCTATTTCCGTTCCTTTATAGCCCATTGCAATGCCGATATGAGCTGCTTTTAAGGCGGGAGCGTCGTTAACGCCATCACCTGTCATGGCTACAATTTCTCTATTGTTTTTCAGGGCATTGATCGCGGCCAGCTTGGCATTGGGGAACATCCGGGTGAATACATTCACTTCCCCGAGTTTTTTTTGTATTTCTGTTTCGCTGAGCTTTAACAGCTCCTCACCGCCGGTAGTAGTGTCTGCATTGTATAAGCCGGCCTGCTGTGCAATGGACTTAGTGGTCGCTGCGTTATCACCCGTTATGATCTTGATGGTAATGCCTGCCTGGTAAAATTGTCTGAATACAGATCTGATGTTGGGCTTGGGCGGATCGTAAAAGGCAACAAAGCCCAGGAACCGGAAGGGTAGCTGCTGCTGCTCCTGAGGAAAATGGTTGTTTTCAAAAGGAGACAATGCCACGCCCAGCACACGGTAGCCTTTTTCAGCCAATGTAGTTACCTGTTCCAGCATTGCTTTTTTTTCTGCTTCATCCAGCTCACTTACCGCTATAATGGCTTCGGGTGCACCCTTGGCTGCTATGATACGCCGGCCTGCTTTGCTCTCAAATACATGTGTCATCATGGGTGGAGTGCCTTCCAGCGGATATTCGCGGATGAGGGTGTATTCGCTGCGTTCGTCACGGGGAGTGTTGTTTTCATAGGCTTTGTGCAACGTTTTCTCCATAGGGTCGAAAGGTACAGGCTCGCTGGCCCACATCGCATATCGTATAACAAAGTCCGCGTTTTCGTCGTAACCTGAACCATCTTCATACAGGGTGCGGTTGGCAAAGGCATATATCGCCTGCAGGCTCATTTGATTTTGGGTAATGGTGCCGGTTTTATCAAGGCATATCACCGTTGCGCTGCCCAGCGTTTCCACTATCTGTATTTTTTTTACAATGATGCCCAGTTGCATCAGCCGTCGCGCTCCCAGCGCCATAAAAGTGGTAAAGGCTACGGGTATTTCTTCCGGTAATATACTCATGGCGAGGGTAAGACCTTTTAAGAGGCTGTCTGTCAGGCTCCGGCTTTCGAGGTAGTTCACCAGCCATACCAGTAAAAAAACGATGGCTCCGGCTATTGCCATGCCTTGTACAAATCTTCTGATCTGGAGTTGCAGGGGGGTGGCTTCTTCATCAATCCCTGATATGGAAGTGCCGATCTGCCCTACGCGGGTTTGCCTGCCGATCTGCAATGCTTCGTATATGACCAGGCCGGAGGCCACCAATGTGCCGCTGTATACCAGCCTGTCTTCTGCAGCGGCTGATTTGAATACGGCATATGCTTCTCCTGTAAGCACGGATTCATTAACGGAAAAATCATTGCTGTGCACTATTACGCCATCCGCGTTAATGGTATCGCCTTCCGCCGCCAGGATCATATCGCCCGTCACTATATCACGGGTGGGAATGCTGATCAGGTGGCTATTCCTGATCACTTTACTCAGGGGTTGGTTGACCTTTTCCAGCGCCTTCAATGCCCGGCGGGTGCGGTTGTTCTGGTAAAATGAAATGCCGGAGATCAGAAGGATAGCCACCAGCATAAAATAGGCCTCCTCGTTGCTTCCCGTAATGAAATAAATGATGGTTATTGCTATCAAAAGCAGGAGCATGGGCTCCTTCAGCATCTCTAAGAGTGTTCGCCACCATTGTGCATGACCGGGAATTGCCTGCTGGTTAACGCCATGCCTTTGCCGGGACGACTCTACTTCGGCTGTACTTAATCCCGTAATGGACTCCGGTATATTGATCTTAGCAGGCATGCCGGTTATTGTATAATGTCAGAGCAGGCAAATATAAACTGAAATAAGAAGGAAATGCATTGACAGGCATCATCCTATCCGATGACTGCTGTGTAACAAGATTATCCGGCTCTCAGCCCTGTTCATGGTGTTATACATACTCAGACAACAGTCATTCACTCCTGATCCAGCGTTTCCTTTGCTTTTTTCTTTGCCTGCCGCAGGCGATAGTTGAAGGTAAGGTTGGTTTGCCGCAGCCTTCCCTGCGATATGTTTTCCATATAAAAGTTAGCGCCTTCGGTAATGGAGCGGTAGCGCCGCGAATTAAAAACATCAAGCACATTGAACGTGAGCGTGGCCTTATCTTTAAGGATATCTTTGCTTATTGCAAGGTCCATGGTGGTCATAGACCGGCGCCTGCCCTGCGGTGTTTGCTGCGGTGCTTCATAATTGCCACGCACCTGTATATCGGTATTTTTCCATACCGTGGCTCTCGACAGTAAACGCACCATCCAGCTGTAGGTATCGCTTTTAAATTCATCATCCAGGTTGCTGCCATCGGTAATGGCGCGGAAGAAATTAAAGCTGGCGTCTGTTTTCCACCAGGTAAAAGCAGCATAAGATCCGGTGAGCTCCGCTCCGAATGAATTTTCGGTGGCCAGGTTCCGCGGAAGTGTAACCGAATTGCCCTGCTCGTTTACGCTTTTTACATGTAATATTTTGCCTTTTGTATTTCGGTAGTACAATGATGAGCTAACGGATGCCTTATCAAGGTATTTGATATGCCCGATCTCAAAAGCATGGGTAAATTCAGGATCAAGGTCGGGATTCCCGCTCCAGTAATTGCGGTTATCGCTGTAGGTCATAAACGGGCTGAGGTCGTTGTATTGCGGCCGGCGTACCCTGCGGCTGTAGCTTACCTGGATAGCATGTCCCTGCGGCAGGTCGTAGGTAATGTGGGCACTGGGAAAAAGGTTCAGGTATCTGCGGGGGTTCACCTCGTGGGTTTGTTTGAGCGTGGTGGTTACATGGGTAAGCTCACCGCGCAGTCCCAATTGATAGGAAATTTTTTTAACCTTATTGCCTAATATCGCATACAGTGCGTTGATGTTTTCTTCGTACAGGAAATTGTTGGTAAGCCCAGGCAGTTCGAACCATCCGCCGGAGGCGTCCTGCTCGGTTACGGTATAGTTATTGGTCATATTGCGGAAGCTGCTGCGCAGCCCGGCTTCGAATTTTCCCTTTTCGCCAAAGGGGTGCACATAATCCATTTGGATAAGGTATTGTTTTTCGGTTTCATCGTTTACGGAGCGTTGCAGGGTGTAAGGAATATCCGACGGGCTGCCGTCGGGCCTGAAGCTTTGCTGACCGAAGTACTGGTCGGAATTTTCCCAGTTGTCGAGATAGCGTACATCCGCAGTGAATTCACGCCCCTCCCTGGCGAAGGTTCTTTTGTAGCTGAGCGCATATTCCGAATTAGGCTCGGTTTCGGTTTCGTTCTGTGTGCGGTAGGTGCTGCCGGTAGGGTTTTTTATAGTGGATTCATAATCGTGGTAATAAATATCGGAATAGCGTTTCCCTTTGCTGATGCGGTAAGTGTAAGCGGCAGTGAGCATGTTATTGTCGTCAAAAAAATAGTCCAGCCCGGCTCTTGCATTATTGTACATGCCTTTTAAGCGGTGTTCCATATGCTTGGTAGAGAGGAAAGTGCTGTCGTTGCGGTACAGCTCCTGGTACTGGTCATTCTTTCCCGGGGCGTTGCGGTAGGAAGCGGAATAATTAACGAAAAAGTTAAAATCTTTGCGGCGGTAATTTACGTTCGCAGCCAGTCCAAAATTTTCAGGATAACCCGCCACAACATCAAAGGAACCGTTGAATCCTTCCTTGCGTTCCTTTTTCAGCACAATATTGATAATACCGCCCATACCTTCGGCTTCATAACGGGCCGAGGGGTTGGTAATGATCTCCACCCGGTCGATCATGCTTCCCTGCAGTTGCTGCAGGCCGCTCCCGCCTTTTATGCTTACCAGCCCTGAAGGTTTGCCGTCGATGAGTATACGAACGCTGTTGCTGCCCCTGAGGCTTACATTGCCTTCCGCATCCACCGCCACGGAGGGAATATTGCTCAGTATATCGGCGGCTGTACCACCCGAGTTGGCAAGGTCCTTCCCCACGTTGAATATTCTTTTGTCAAGAGATAAGGTCATGGTGCTTTTTTCGCCCCGCACCAGGATCTCATCAAGGGTTTTGGCAGAGGCTTTTAATTTGATATTCCCCAACTCGTGAACAGGATGACCGGCGGAAAGCTGCATAGCCGGTGAGGTGTAAGACTCATATCCTATAAACGCCACCCAAATACGGTATCTGCCGGCTGGGGCATTGATCGAAAACTCGCCTGTCTCGGAAGTGTTTACGGTGGCAACTGCTGTGCTGTCGCCCTGCCTGAGCAGGCTAACGGTGGCAAAGCCGAGGGGGGTATTGTATGCCGATTCCGTTACTTTTCCTTTAACGGTACAGGCTTCGTTTTTTTGAGAAAATGTTTGCTGGCAGTAAAGCAGTAACATCCCAAAAGCAATGCCTGTACGTAATGTGAGGTTGCGTAGGGAAGCGTATGCAGGCATGGGTTGTGAATGGCTCATCAGGGGCCGGTTTGTTTACAGTGATAAAAAGCAATAAAAATACTTAAAATCCGGAGTGTGGCGTCCTGTACTTCAGGGGTTTTTACGGCTCTCCGGGCCAACCACCATGTTTGGGAAACCGTATACTAAGCTGGGTGCCTGTCATATCAGGCAGCTTTTATCTTTTGACCGTTGAAAAAATACAGAACGAACCGCTGTAAGATGCTAAGGATCATAACAAAGCAGGGAGTAGCCGCATAGGCAGCCGTGTTTTACCATTTTAACCCGTTAAAAGGATTATGTTAGCAACTTTACTTAGGTGTTAGTCATTTTGATATCTTGCAGGAAGAGGATGTGGGAAGATATTGTACCGGCGCCTGCACGATCATTGTTCAACAGGTTTTTTTAATATTTATGGCAAGGTTGAGGCTTCTTATTATTTCCGGCTTGCTGCTATTGAGGATCTCTGTGTCCCTTGGCCAGGATCAATCCTGCCCGTTCAATATCAATTTTTCCGTGGGAGACCTTTCCCAATGGTCGGCACAAACAGGTTTGGTGGGCGGTTCCGCACGGCAATATCCTGCACCCAATACGGGTGTATCAATGATCACCGAATATAACCTTTCCACTGCAGGCATACAGGTGATCACTACATCCAGCACCGATAAGTATGGCGGATTCTCCACCATTCCCACCATTAACGGGCATGCATATGGGTATTCCATCAAATTAGGATCGGATGCCACTTCGTGGGATCTCGGCAGCAATGATCGCAATCCGGGAGGGTTTGTGCGGTCTGTCACCTATACGGTGAATGTTCCGGCAGGTCCTGCTTCGGTGCCTTATACCATGACGTATGCATATGCTTTGATCCTGGAAAATGGTACACACAATTCTAACCAGCAGCCTGTATTTACAGCCACTATTAAAGGTCCCTCAGGCATCATCACCTGCGCCTCTCCTTCTTATTACCTGCCTACCCTTAACGATGCAGTAGGAGGCAATAATCAAACCCCTTTGGGAGCCACCCTGGATTCTGCAACGGCAATAGCAAACGGATTTTCGCTGAGCCCCACGCTGTTCCTTTCACATACCGGTCAGAACAATAATAACGGAGTGTTGCTTCAGGATGTATGGACAAAGCCGTGGACGGAAGTAACCTTTGACCTGTCGGCTTACCGGGGTCAGCAGGTGACGCTTACCTTTGAGACCAGCAATTGTACCCCCGGAGCACATTTCGCGTATGCGTATATAGCATTGCGCAATGATTGCGGCGGACTGGAGATCTCGGGATACAGGGATGCCTGCACCAATACCGCTACGATGTATTCTATACCGGCATTAGCCAACAGTACCTATACCTGGACGGTTCCCTCAGGGTGGGCAATCGTTTCCGGAGCCAATACCAATATCATTACCGTGATCCCCGGCACTGCCGGCGGCATCATTACAGCGCGGGAAGTGAACAGTTGTGCCGACCTCAGGGATACCATCACCGTAAGTACCTCACCTCCAACAGTGGCAGGCAGGGTTACAGGTGATAATACTGTTTGTGCAGGCATTAACAGCACTGCATTGAGGCTCAGCGGTGAAACCGGGAATATACTTAAGTGGGTGTCTTCAACAGACGGTGCGGGCTGGTCCGACATTAACAATACGACGCATCAGTATACCGCCCAGAATTTGGGAACTACCACCCGGTACCGGGCTGTGGTTCAAAACGGGAGCGGCTGCAGCATAGATACCAGCGATGTTGCAGTAGTAACAGTAGATCCCCGAAGCCGGGGAGGTGCGCTGAGCCCGAACGATTTTGCTGTCTGCACGGCTCAAACACAGCAAAATCTTATCACTTTAGATGAGAGCACAGGCCAGGTTCAAAACTGGCAGTATTCCTACGATAATACCAGTTGGAATAATTTTTCCCCGGCAAATACCAATACGGAGTATCATGTCAGCGCAATTAGCCAAACTACCTATTACAGAACTGTGGTGAAAAGCGGTGTGTGTCCTGCCGATACCAGCGCTGTTGCCCGGGTGCAGTATATCAATGTTCCCTTTCCTGCAGCCACCATTACTCCCGATGCAGCTTCTATATGCTATGGTACCAGCACGCCGGTGAATGTTACCATTACCTCCGGCACCAGCTATTCCTGGAGCAATGCAAATACACTGGATAATACCGGCAGTAGTGCAGTTGCCTCGCTACCTTATGCTTTCAATGCAACAGCCAGGCCGCAGCAAAGCACCGATTATGTATTGAGCGTCACCAATGCGGGCTGCCCTAATGCATTGCTGGATACCTTTCACGTTTCGGTCACTCAGCCGATCGTTGTGTTTGCCGGTAATGATACCTCCATTGTGGCTGCTCAGTCGCTGCAGTTGAATACCACTGTCAGTGACCCGTTAGCCAATCAATATACCTGGACGCCCGCCATCGGGTTAAGTGGCACCGATATCCCCGATCCGGTTGCCAACCTGTCGGGCATGGCGGGAAGTACCATTACCTATACTGTAAAAGCTACTACAGCCAACGGCTGTTTTGGACAGGATACTATTAAAGTAATGGTATTTACAACAGCGCCGGATATTTTTGTTCCTTCCGCTTTCACCCCCAATGGCGACAGGATCAATGACGTGCTGCGCCCTATCGGCGTGGGTATTTCCAGGATCAATTATTTCCGCATCTATAACCGGTGGGGGCAACTGGTATTCAGCTCCAACGATCCGGAAGAGGGATGGGACGGTACCATCAATGGCCGGATACAATCCACCGCCACGTTTGTATATGTTACCGGGGGTGTTGATTATACCGGGAAGGTGATCACCAAAAGGGGAAGCGTGACATTGATACGTTAAAGGGCTTGCTACGACGGGGCGCCGGGCGTGGCCGGCGGTAGCGCGTGAAGTGGTTCGTTCGTGAACCATGGCGGGAGGGATGGGATCATTGATTTGATCTTATCCGAATAACCCCCCTCTGAATAACAGTAAAAGCGTTAAGTAACTGATCTTTATATCTGAGTATCGGTCCACTCCTTCATCGGCTAAAAACATCATATGGCAACAGGATAAATTTTTTCTCCTTTCAGCGCTTCAGCGGCAAAAGCTAAGGCAGCAGAAATATCTTCTTTAGTAAGTCGTGGATAAGAAAGTAAAAGATTATCTGCCGTTTCACCTGCGGCAAGCGACTCCAATATCAACTCCACAGTGATGCGGGTTCCTTTGATAACAGGCTTTCCCATCATAACACGAGGGTTAATTTCGATATGAGAAGAAATATCCATAATTATTAATTTGATAACAAAGTTATTAAATTAATAATTATTCTAAAGAAATGTGTTCCCCACTTGTCGACCTTAGCGATGATTGGTGATCGAACTATGGCGGAAATCGTCATCGAACAGATATGAAAATCTGGCTATAGTCGATCGGGTATATGCTTACCTGCTTTTGAAATTGCCTGGGTTTATCTTGCACTGCTACACAGAACTAACTGTATCATCAGTAATACGTTAGCTCATATCAGCCTATTGTAACTTGTTATTCCGGCACATTGGGTATAACCGCAAGGCCACAGGGCGTGAAGAAAATTAAAGCCTGTTATTATTATATTGCGGGACGGAGTCCCGGAAGAACATAGGCTGTACGAAGTCTGGAGACATCGTACAGCGGGCGACATCGTACAGCGGGGTTGCTACAGTTTTGTCCATATTGGCTATTTGAATAGCAGCCGTTATTATATTGCGGGACAAAATCCCGGGAGAACATAGGGAGTACGAAGTCGGAGACATCGTACAGCAGGGTATAGCAGGGGCAGCTATGAGATCCTGGTGCTAAGAGATTCGCCGGGGTCTCAGCTTTTGCACAATGCCTGGCCGTGAAGACCCCGTCGGGACGAAAACGGTTTAAACTTTAACGAAATCGCCGTACACGTAAGTACATATGGTGGTGTGAGAGGACGGCGACTAAAAGCCGCGTCCTACTCAATTATAAATTTAATTATTTACTTCTCTGTTTGCCAATAGTCTGAAAAGCAGACCTGAAAAAATTATTCATATTTCAAAAATGCAGTTGCTTCACATGGATAGTTTACAGAAAATCTTATCCATCTCGCTTGGAAAGATGTAGGAAAAACATATTCGATTTCCTCCCCTGGACCAACCGAAATAGTTTTATAATTCATCCATGGACCATCTCCTACCGGATTTACTTCTATATTAAATGCAATATCCTCGTCCGCATCGTGGGAAAGATATAACCTCTTTTTATCGTAAAATCCTATCAAATAAGGATCAGAAGGTATATTTGCTTCTACCTTTGAATTTTTCCACGGTCCTCCAACACCGGTTGGTTTCCCAAGTTTCCATAAATCATCAATAACTCCAGCCCACAGATGCATCTTTCCATCCTTAGACGCTATGATATGCTTATCATTGGATTGATTCCTTTTTACATCGACTCCGGATAAAATTAATAGTCCCCGATAGGATGCATAATCGTGAATCCAAAAATCATGTGATGCAATAGGACGCACTTTAGCAAACCCATCGGCATTTTCGGCTGGTAGTTCATAAAAAGTACCATGTAAATTCATTAAATCCCGTTCTGTAACTACTTCCCGGCAAATTCTCTGAGAATTATTCGCAATTGCCTGAGAAAATTTTTCATTCCTCTTAGGGAACCTCCATCTCCTTCCTTTGTCATCAACTACCAGAACAGAAGATTCTTCCACGCTCACTACATCTTTAGGTATCGCCAGTTTATCCCTGATATACCTCGAAGTAACAGAATCTTCCCGCATTACAAGATTCAGATTACTGTCCAGCTCATAGTATCCATTTTCCATGAATTCACCATCTTCATACCGACCCGATAGTACACCCAACTTTCTTCTGTTATCTCCTAATCCGTATAAAAATCCCCCTGGCTTATCTGTATTATCTATTGTTGCCAACGCTTTAAAATCCTCATCAGGAGATAAGATCCTTGATTCCGCGTCATTATATGTGAAGTGTACAGTAGCAACAGTAGGTTTATCTACTTTGACCCGAACCCATTCTCCGATCTGATCTTTTGAAAATTCGTAACGTGCAGAAGAATTTGGCCCGACTTTTACGGAAGTAAGAAATTCCCAGTTGTCCGTACCGGTTTTATCTGCTTCAAAACTAAACACGACTTCACCGGAAACCCCATTCTGGATCCATACGGATCTGGTATCCCATCCGGAGAATAAGAACGGTTCCGACACTTCTCCTTTCTCTACCTTATCTTTCAGCCAAACTCCACCCTCCGCTGTAGTGGGTCCAAAATGATCTGGGGACTCTAAAGAAGTAAACCAAAGGTTGGAATTCGACTGTCCTGCTCCTCCAATGTCTCCCTTCACTTTTCTTTTGTTTAGAAATTCATTTTTTGCAAAATCATCACATCCGAACACCAGTTGATCTCTCCACCGTGTATAATCTCCTGTAATCTTCAAATAAGCTGATCTGGGCCTGATTCCCGCATGGTCCGAATAAGAAAATGAAGGAGGAAAACGCCAAAACATTCCATGCATAGTCATCAGATAATCCGGCGCATCTTCGGTTCCAACGTTCCTGATCCTGGGCCACTCTGTATTCCAGCCGTGTGCGCCGTCGTAACTATGGCTCGCCTTTGGAAGTCTGAAAAATCGCCATCCCTTTTCATGGTTCCGGACCCCAACGAGTACCGATTTATGATCCCAGCCTGTAGTCCATAACGGATCAGTCTCAGGAGTCTTATTACCATAAATTCCACCCGGCCCTGTTATCTCCACAAACTGGTTCCGCCTCACAAGCTTCCACTCTTTTCCATCCCATTCAGAAAGAGAGCCCGACTCAATGTCAAACTGCTCAAGAGCCTTTTGACCGGATTCACCATTATTCGAGTATACCAACACTCCTTGTCCTGAATAGAGACCTTTACCATGAACACCATACAAAAGTGCGGATCGAATATTTGCTGACTCATCTTTTTCTTTCTTACTGGTGACATTCCGGTCTTCATACAGTAATGTAGGTTGCAGTGTGTTAACATCCACTTCATAAAAACCTTCTTCCATTGTGCCATAATAAATTTTATTTACCGGATCGAAAAGATGACGTGCATTGCCTGTATGTCGTCCGGGCATCTCATTATATGGAATTACGCGTACGTTTTGATCCTTGTCAATGGCATAAGGACCGATAAAAAGCTGGTTACTCTCTCTGTGAATCATCCGGTTTGCCGGTGTTCCGCCAATACTTTCCGCACGGATTATCTGATTCAGTTCAGGAGTAATCTCGTATAATTTATCGGAAGAGCCAAATGGCAGATGTGGGCCATAAGTAACTACCCAAAGTCTGTCTGCCCATGGAACTACAGCGCCGGTGCCACATTCTCCCTCGTCGTTATAATAAGCCAGAGAAGGATAAACTCCACTTATATTAATGATCTCATCCTTATTATATTTATCAGCATCTGCCAATTGACAGGACGCTGCTCCTAATATCAGTACTATAAATAATATTGGAAATTTACATTTCATAAATAATTAGTGTTTAATGACCTCTTACCATACCCATCATTTATAACTCCAGGGGTCTCCCGTTCCGAAAAAATAAATTTAGATTTTTAGAGCACTTACAAGATCCGGAATTATAATCACATTATTTAAATTGGAATGAATAAATGTCAGCGTCTTTAAGTTTAAAATGAATCTTAATCACTTTTCCAGCTAATAAAGAAACATCTGTATTTCCGTGCCAGCTAACTATTCTCTCTAAAGAATCACCAAAAATTATATCACAATCTTCAAAAGAAAATCCCGGAATAGGCTTGTTGTTTTTGTCCAGAAGTTCAACTAAAACTTCGCCAGCTATTGAAGAGGAAAAATTCAATCTCAATGCCGAACCTGAAAATACAAATGGTTTTGTAACAGCTCCCCCGCCGGTCATTGGTGCAGATAAAGAAACAAAACCATCAATCCTCAAAGTGTGGCGTCGTAATGCAGAACCTTTCTTATTAATATTCCAGGCATCTTCCGGTATATAAAAAGATAATTCGTTAGGTGCCCCGGTAAGATCCGATTTGGTTTCAACAAGTTGCCATGCTGTATAATTATTTCCATATACCCAGGAACCGGTTCGTTCAATGCCTTGCCTGATAAATGCTTCATTCCATCTATAAAAGGTTTCGCCATCTCTGCTGGCCATAAACAAGGCCTCAGATAATGCTGTTCCATATTTTGGTTTTTTTTCGGACCGAAGCTTTCTTGCCTCAGGGTCAGGCAGATATTCCATAGAAACTGACCATCCTCTGTCAACATACCTTGTAGGGAATCCTATATATAAATGCGGCGCACGATAATAGGGTTGAATTTGATTGGTGTACAAATGTTCTCTGGGAGAATTAAAATATTTAACTTCTTTTACATCCTTCCAATCGATAAAATTGGTTGAAACTGCTGTCCTTATACTCCTGTATCCCTGATATTTTTTTGCCCTTGTTTCTTCATCCCAATACCTCCAATATGCCCTGTATTCCTTTTTTACCGCATCCCAGAATGCTATATTTTGTGAATCAAAAGTGCCAACTCCAATTCCAAGGACTGGATTATTTGGCATCAAATGCCAATGGAAACCATTCGCAGATTTCAGAGCCAATAAATCTCTTCTGCTACTCGGGTTGGAAGGAAATAGTGCTTTATACTGTTCTTCTTTGGGTACCAGAGGATTCTCGTCCTTGAATACAGTGGGTTCCAGAGCATCCAAATTAAAGAACCCGTCTATTTCACCAGGGATTAAAACAATATTATTATCGGATGAATTTTCAAATTTATACAACCCGAGATTTGGCTTAACCCAATGAATACCATCGTAACTCTCAGCATAAGCACAATAAATAGTATCTCCATCAATTGGTTTAGCCTTATAATACATCTTATATTTCTCTCCATCTTTAAAGATACTATGATATGCACTACTACCAACTTCCCAGGGTTGATCATGATACATTACAATTTCACGGGGTATAGGATGATTTAGTACTAACTTAGAATCTCCTTTAAATTCATCAATCATATAGCTGTCAACAAATAGTTCCAATTTAGAACCTAAGTCAACCGGTTGATTCAATAGCTTACTTTGGGAATACAAATTATCTGCAAAATTGAATAGTAGTAAATAAATAAAATAAATTTTAATATATTTCATGTTTGAATTTTGGTATTGAAATAAATAATCAGATTAAAAAATATCTATGTTCCTAGAGGTTACCAGTTAGGATTTTGTGTAAGATTCTCATTGATTAATCGGTCAGAAGCAGGAATGGGCCATAAATAATCCCGATCCTTATTAAATTTTCTTTCGCTGGCTACTACAATATAGCCTTTCTCAACCATGAAACTGAGATCGGCAATACCATTTTCATCTATCTCCGGCACTCCACCTATTGGAAAGTTTCCGTCTTTCCAGTTTTGGATTAACACCCGATATGCATTGGATACTTTATTCTCATCACCGTCCCATGCCGTAGAACCTGACCAGGCACGATTTAAATAATAAATTGGAGTATTATAAATTTTCTCAGCCAGTCTCCAGCGTAATAAATCTGCATATCGATGTCCCTCCAATGCTAACTCTATAAAACGCTCCGTTCTAACTACTGTTCGCATTTCTTTTTGGGATCCTAATTCCACGGCAGGGAACTGTATTCCCGTTCCGTTATAAGCTCTTTCTCTAAGCTTGTTTATAGTTTCATCTAAAACTTCCTGCGTACATCTGTCAAGTTCTATCATTGCCTCAGCATACATGAGCAATACATCTCCATAACGAAGGTGCGGATATGTGGTTGGAGCGCCTCGCAAACTATTTTCTAACCAGGTTCCGTCAATAAATTTTTTGAAGATAAATCCGTTATAAGAGGCATGTTCACCCCGAGCTTTTGAGTCGGAATTGCTTACCTGGGCACCGTCTGATGCACGATATACCGTAATGCGACTCGGATTTGGAGAATGTTCATAACCAAGCCATAAATAATCATTGGGGTCATAAGTACCGTTCAAAACGTCTTTATTGTGAGCAGTGGCAAACGGAACAATAGTCATAGCCATTCTTGGATCACGGTTTTCAAAAAAATCTTTTGGATTGTAAAGTGGTGACTCATCAATTGGTTTCCCGTCAATACAAGGATAAGCACATACTAACTCATAGGAAGGTGTCCTTGAACTAAAACCACCCGATAAGCGGGAAAGCGGGCCTTGTGGACTACTCGCAACCCAATGATATGATCGGAGCCCTACATCGCCTCGAAAGAAAAGCATCCATTCATCAGACCAGGAAGCAGTAAACAAGTCCTGGTAATTTGGGTGAAGTTTGTAAATATTTAAATCCATGCATGCCTTGGCAGCTTTGGCAGCCATTTCATAGTCTCCATTTCTAAGAGCTATCCTTGCTTTGAATGCAAGGGCTACACCTTTGGTTGCGCGCTGAATACCTGAGTAATTGTTTGGCAGCCGACTGGCAGCTTCGTCCAGACATTCAAAACTGTAGGCAAGCACATCGGCTTTGGGTGATCGTGTGGCGGAGTAGGCTTCTTCAAGTGTCATCCCAACCTTATCGAGAATGACATCTCCCCAGTAAAAAGCAAGCATTCCGTATGAATAACCTATAAAAAAATAGGCCTCGCCCTCCAACCGTGAAATAGTAGCTTCCGGTACTCCAGTGTTACGTACTTTATCTATATTGTTTAGAATTTGCAGAGAACGCGCTATCGCTTTGTAAAGATTTTGCCAGACAGGATTTATCGTATATTCATCCTCTGCTGTTAATGACCCATTATCCACATCTGATGTATTACCTCGTCTATGTAAATCATCACCAAATTCCACATCATCGTAGAAAACATCTGTTACATAAAGAGAATTTAGTACCATTTCTATTTCTTCTGTAGAAGAATACCAATTCCCGCTTGACGCTTGTGATAAGGGATTAAGGTCTAATGTCTTAACACAACTGGTTAATAAAAACGCTGATATAATTATTGAATACAATATTGCTTTTTTCATTTCTTACATGTGTTTAAAATTTAACATTCACTCCGAAAATCAGAGAGGTAGATATAAAATCCGATGATTTTTCCTGTAATTCAGGATCCCGCCCTTTTGGAAACTTGCTGATTGCAGGTAAATCATTAATACTTAAATATAATCTCAGATCTTTCATTTTTCCTTTAGCGGCTAATTCACTTGGCAATGTGTAGCCAAATGTGATATTTTTCATACGAAAATAAGCACCATTGAACAACCAGTAATCGGACCCTGCATATGTATTAACACGATTTGTATAGGTTATACGAGGGTATTTCACTTTACTGTTTTGTTCTTCATTGTTATGTTGACTCCAGTAATTACCAAGTAAAAGTTTTGGAACTGCACCCCATTGCTCTTGTAACGGTTGAATCCATAAAGTGTTAAAAAGAACGCGCTGGTATCCAATACCCTGAAAGGACATGTTGAAATCTAAACCCTTCCACCCCATTGCAATATTACCGCCATACAGAAGTTCAGGTTGTGAATTACCCAGGCGTACTTTATCATCAGGATTAATTATGCCATTTTTATCTGTATCCATATACTTAATGTCACCCGCTTTGTCATTGGCCGTAAGTACGGGATACTTATTTCCGTTTGGATCATACAAATCAGCATCAGTTAGGAATAAACCACCGGATTTATACATAAACCATTCATAATAATAGGAACCTTCTTCATAAATATAGTTGCCGCTAAGCGTTCGCTTATCACCTAAATACCCCATTCTAGAACGGTAATCAGATAAATTTGCAGAGATCCTATACCAGAAGTCGCCTGCATTATCAGACCAGCCTAGCGCTAAATCCCACCCTTTGGTATACATATCACCTGCGTTTTGGAAAGGTGCTAAAAATCCTGAATAGGAGGGGAATCCTAAAGTCAGGAGCATATCGGTGGTTTTCTTGTAGTAATAATCGCCTGAAAATTTTAGCCGGTTGTTAATAAGCTGGATATCCAGTCCTACGCCATATGTTGTTGTTGTTTCCCATGTTATATTTTCAAATGCATAATAATCCTGAGCTGCACTTTGCAACGCCATCACTGTGTTTGATGATCTGTCGTACATATAACTGTTGCCAAAATCAATTGCGGCCTGATATGGAAATTCTGAGCCAATACGCTCATTTCCCAATTGCCCAATGGACCCGCGTAGTTTCAGATAATCAATGAGATTGTTCTTAAACCACGATTCTTTGGAAATTACCCATCCGGCCGACATGGAGTAGAAGGTGCCCCAGCGGGAATCTTTTGAAAATCGGGATGATCCGTCAGATCTAACGTTTCCCTGAACCATAAATTTGTTTTTGTAAGAATACATCAGCCGGCTAAATACCGATTCATACGCATTGTGTCCCGCACTTCCCGAGTTATACTGAAAATCTTCCGGCCCAATATTAAGGTAGGGATAGTTATCAAGGAGAAAATTATTACGTGATGCATCCTGGTTTTCCCATTTAAAGGAATAACCTTCATAACCGACCATCGCGTTAATATAGTGGTCATTTAATCTTTTCTGATAATTTCCGTAAAATTGGAAATTCTGGCTGTTATCACTATTACGTGTTTCCAACAGGTTTGTTGACCTGTGTGACTGCTGAAAAATTTTAGTGCCGTCTTCATAATATAAGGGAACTGCCCGTGAAAATTTCTTACCTGTGGTAAATGAGAATCGCGGTGCATAAATCGCTGTTATGGTTAAGTCATTAATCGGGTTTATATTTAACTGCAGTTTCCCTCCAAATTTATAATAGCTGTTATTATTGATGCCGCCTTGCTGAAGAGCTGCCAGTCCGTTAGCGCCATCTTTAGTATCAGCATAACGGCCATCTTCCCAAAATGCGTTATAGTACGGTGCTAATAAATATGCATAAGATATGGCATTGATTTCAGAGGGGGTAATTGAAGCTGACTTTGAAAAGTCCAGATCAAGATTTGTATTGAGCCAGTTCGTAATTTTATAATCATTATTAACTCTTCCTGCATAACGATCATAAGATTTGTTTTCGTAATAACCGTCTCCTTTTTGATAATTAAAGGTTGATTTTGTTCTGAGTTTATCCGATCCTCCTGTAACACTGAGCATGTGCTGTTCATGGGATGTTGTTTTATGCAGCATCAGATTAACCCAGTCGGTATTGGGATAATGATAAGGATCTTCGGCATTGTTGCTTAGCCAGGAATTAATTGTTTCCTGAGAATACTGTGAATAAGGATCTGCAGCTCCATCGTTCCATTTCTCCTCATTCTGAACATTCATCCAGTTAATTACATCTCCATTTTCTGGACGTGCAGTAGGCCTGTTAATCCCGTATTCGTAGTTATAATCCAAAGAGAATTGGTTTTCTTTTGCACGTTTTGTAGTTATTAAAATAACCCCTGCTGCTGCACGAGAACCATAAATAGAGGCTGATGCAGCATCCTTAAGTACATTAATTGACTCAACATCAGACGCAATCACATCATTAAGAGATGATGGGACTCCGTCAACAATAACCAAAGGATCATTATTTGAAAGTGTAGTAACGCCTCGGATACGGACTGAGGCTGTGGCTCCGGGTCCCCCGGATGAACGTGTTACCTGAACACCTGCCATCTGTCCCTGCAATGCTGTTGAAAGTTGTTGTGTTGAGCGTTTAGTTAAATCTTCACCCGAAACATTTGAAACTGATCCAGTTAAATCACTCTTCCTCATAGTGCCATATCCTATTACAACCACTTCCTCATTTTTGCTTTCCGCCTGCTTCAATACCACTTTAAGCGACGCATCGCCTGTTACTTCCAGTTCCTGTGGCTCATAACCCACATAGCTAACAACAAGTACAGAACGGCCCTGAGGTGCCTGAAGAGAAAACGATCCGGTCTCATTTGTTGAAGTAGCCAGATCCTTTCCTTTTATCTTTACAGTTGCTCCATGCAGGGGTTGACCATTTTCATCCGTTACTGTTCCTTTGATAACAATGGGAGGTGGGGCAGACAGACTGATGTCTGGCCCTACAGGAGCCTCTTTCTTTCTAACGACTATCCCCCCCTCTTCCATGGTATAATCCAGCCCTATCTTCACGAGGCATAAATCCAAAACGTCTTTAACCGGCATATTGCGAACATGCAGCGTTACTCTTTCTGCGTTCTCAAACAAGGCCTCGTCCATGAACAAGTTCAAGCCGGTTTGCTTTTGGATTTCAATAAACACTTTTTTCAGGGGTGCCTTGGTCAATGATAAACTTACGGTCTGTCCATTCGATCGTGCTGCTGCCTGCAGGCATACAGCAAGTAAAAAGATTGATGTAAGCTTCATAATCAGTAAAAGTTTGGTAACTCGTCGCCCCCCGGAATTCCAGTTGGTAAAAACAGTCAATTTCATACATTTGTATTGTTTGGGTTTACGAAAAATGGTTTAGTCGCCTTTTGTGAGTCCTAACTATACCAGGGGTGGGCTCAATCACTCCTGGTTCTTTAGGTGTATATGATTTTGGTTTAATAAGATTGGACAATCAGCTTTTTTCCTTCGATCCGGAATTGAACATTGTTGGCATTCAGCATTTTTAATACACTTGCCAGGGAACTGTTACGGCTTACAATAGCCAGGAATTTCCTGTTCTTTAATTCGCCTTCATATACCACTTCAATATCATACCAGCGCGAAAACTGCCGGAGTATGGAATGGAGGTCGGCATTTTCAAAATGGAAATAACCATCTTTCCAGGCCACGATCTCGTCAGTATTTACATTCTTTACCACTTGTAAGTTCCCGTTTGACAAAAGCTGTGATTGCTGTCCGGGTGACAGGCGTATCTCGCTGTTATTAGCTGATACTTTTACGGCACCCTCAATCAATGTAGTGTTTACGGTTAGTTCATCCGGGTAAGCATTAATATCGAACCGGGTTCCCAGTACCTCTATTTCCATATCCTTCACCTTTGCCTTAAATGGTTTCCGGGCATCTTTTGCTACTTCAAAAAACACCTCTCCCGTAATCTCCACTATGCGTTCTTTCCCGGTAAACACAACAGGGAACCTTACGGAAGAAGCGGCATTCAGCCAGAGTTTGCTGCCGTCTGACAATACGAGCGAGTAACTCTGACCGCGGGCAGAGCTTAATGTATTATATACCATTTCGCTGGTTTCAACAGATGGGTTATCATAAACGAGCTTACCATCATTATTGGTTACCGATCCCATGCCGGGTATAACCAGCTGCCCTTTGGTTTTATCATCCAGTTCTATTTGTGTTCCGTTGGCAAGGGTTAAAATAGCTTTGTGGGCGCCAGCTTCCACATCATTACCGGGTAATTCTTTAGAATTGGTAACCAACTCTTTAGGTGGTTCATTCCCCCGGAAAATAAAGTAGGAGGCCGCACCCAGGGCCAGGATCAGAACAGCGGCTGCAACCCGGCGCCAGTTAACCCGGCTGCTTCCTGCTTCTAATGGAATAACCCGTGCAGGTTCGATCTTCTTTAATATTTCGTGTTTTAATTTTTCACTTAATTCCGGCGGTAAAGTGTCAGGATGATCCATTGCCGGCTGAAACTCTTTTTGTAATTGCTGTAATAGTAACCTGTTGGTCGCATCATTTTGCAGGTAGTTGATCAATTCAATGGCTTCCTGCGGGCTTATTTTTCCATGAGCCCATTTTTCCAGCAATGCCTGGTAATACCCGGAATTTTTTTTCATTCAGATTATTTAATTAGAGAAACTGTTCCCTTTATAATATCCCTGTCAGCGAATACAGGAGGGGTATGCCATAAAAAAAAGTTTCACCATTCCTGGAAAAGTATTCCCACACGGATTTGGTGGCTAAGATCATATGTTCCTTGACAGTGTTGGGGGAAATATTTAATTGGATGGCCACTTCTTTGTATGTTTTTCCCTGCTCGCGGCAAAGCCTGAACACTTTTTGTCGTTGGGGAGGTAATGCATTAATTGCGGACTGCAACATTTGTTGATATTGATTCCACCTGGCTTTATTGTCAGTATCGTTAAGCGAGAGATCAATTTCAGTTATTACCTTAAGCTTCAGCTCCTGGTCGGAGGATATCTTCTTTAATAATTTAAATACCTTGTTACGGCTGATGCGATACAGATACGCCTGTAAGGAAAGCCCGGGTTTGACTCTCTCACGTACTGTCCATAGCTTAATAAAAACCTCCTGGAGCACATCTTCTGCCAGTTCGGGAACCTTTATAAAACGGACAATATAGGTATAAAGACCGGCATGATAACGATTGTATAAATGAATAAAGGCATCGGTATCTCCTTGTTTTACTGCCTCAATAAGCGCTGCTTCATCATAACTGCTCATATCAATCATGCCAGTACTATCATAATTTATTTACCTGGTTTCTGGATATTGAAGATATAGAATAATTATTTTTTCCCAATATTCCGCTATTTGATGAATTTGTTTCAAAGGTAAAATTGTTTTTCTGCTCCGTTATATAAAGGTTACCTTTTGGGATACTTAATGAGAGCTTTCGTTTGTAGTAACTATATGGTATTATTACCAGGGATTACATATGAACCGGTCCCTGCAACGGTCAGACACTTGTGAGCAGAAGTCTGGAGACATCGTGCAACAGGGTACAGCAGGGGCAGCTATGAGATCCTGGTGCTACGAGATTCGCCGGGGCCAGCCTTTGCACAATTCCTGGCCATGAAGATCCCGTTGGGACGAAGAGTCGTATCCAGATGCCTTTCCCGAATGTTCAGGATCGGTCCATGGCACCAAGGCCTGGCAATCGGGGTGGAAGCCCAATCCGTATCCTTCTGTTTGTCACGCCGAGGAACCGAGGCGTCTGTTCCCTATTACGACAGAGCATCGAGGTGCCTGTTCTTTGACCGGGCGGTATCCAGATGCCTCAATGCTTCGGCATGACCGGCAGTGGTGCAGTGATGAACCGGACAACAGCATGACCGGCTGAGTGTACCAAAGCCAGGCAATGGCAGTGAAGCCCAATCCACATCCTTCCGCTTGTCACGCAGGGGAATCGAGGTGTCGCTCTACGGAAAACAGAAGCCTCGGGGCGGGACGGAGTCCCGAAAGAACATAGGGAGTACGAAGTCTGGAGACATCGTACAGCAGGGTATTCAAGCCGCATATTGTTTTTAACGGAAGATCGTCACAGTGCCTTTCATGTTAAACTCCACGCCGGATTTCTTAAAGTGACATTGCCAGATAAAAGACCCGGTATCCTGAATAACCCCTTTTATACTTCCATCCCAACCTTTTCGATAATCACCAGTCTCAAAAATCTTTTGCCCCCACCGGTTAAAAACAACCAAACGATAATCCTGCAGATCGTAAGCATTCAGGATATTGAACACATCATTCTTCCCGTCATTGTTTGGAGTAAATGCATTGGGGAAATAGATCTCGCAATTTTTTTCCGTTATACGGATATCATCCGTTGCTTCACCACAATCGGTCGTCACGGTTACCGTATACAAGCCGGCCTTTGAGGCGGTAAAGCTTTGTTCTGTTGAACCGTTTTGCCAGGAGTAGGTTAAAAACTGTCCGGGATAAAGACGAAGCTGTTCGCCCGGGCAGATGCTGGTGTCGGGGCCGAGAAATGGTTGTGGCAGTGGTGTAACGCTTAGCTCAAGTGTGCGTATGCTGTCGCATCCGTTTGCTCCCGCAAATATGTCAGAATAGGTGCCGGCAACGGTATATCCCTCAAAGCTCTCCCCCTGGCAGATCGTTTGCCGGATGGTTGAACGGGAAACGGGGTTAACCGTTAAGGTAAGTGTTCTCAGGCTGTCACATCCGTTTTCAGCCCTGAATCTATCGGTATACGTTCCTGTTTTTGTATAGCCCCAGAAATTTTCTCCTTCGCAGATCGTGGCGGTTGTAATGGTAGTTGGATTATTTGGAGAAATAAAAACAGTTACATGACCGGAGTACACACGGCAATTTGCTATACCGATATTTCCCGCGTGTGCCACGGAAACTCTGAATTTGTAATTGCCCGTGGGTTTTACGAGAACGTTATATGTAGCGCTATTTGCTCCGGGAATATCTGTCCACCCCGTATTATTTACATTGACCTGCCACTGATAAGCATTTGTCAGGTAACAATTTTCTACGCTTGAAATAAGTGTTACCGGTGAATTACAAATATTAACCGAATCTCCCTGTATGCCTTCTATACTAATATTGGTAAGAGGCCCGACAGGGCTAAACGTAATATCGTCGAGCCCGAGATCGTTACCTGTGCCCCCCGGAGCATTATTCTTCATTCGCAATACAACATCGGAAACGCCTGCCGGTGTGGTAAAATAAAAATAGTATGCTTTCCATTCAGGAGTAAGTGTTTCAGGTATATCGCCTGATTGATGAGATGCTAAGATGGTCCCGTCTGTTTTTTCTATGGTAAAAGTTATGTTTGGTTTGATACCATTGTTGCTGCACATATTAATAATCCATGCAGCAAACTTATAGGTAGTTCCTTCACAGAGCCCTGTTACTTTTTTAATAAAAAAATCGCTGGGCTGGTGGGAAGCATTTATAAGCATGAAATAACCGTTAGGGTCTCCCGTGTGGTCTGTTGTAGTATGCCATGCTACATTGGGGAACGGGTAACAGCCCAATGTGCCGTTTGTAATAACGTAATTGCCGTCAACGGGGCAATTAGCCGCCTGATAATTCAAAGTACTGGTTGTACCCGAAAGAAGCGGTGGCCCGTAATTTACCCCTGCCCCGAATGATTCATTTACTATAGGATTACCTAGGCTGCCAACGCACGCAGGCGGAGGCGTGGATGGGACCATTATTATAATGCGGTTGGAGGTATCTTTTTCATTGGTAACACAGGTTTCGCTGCTGCTTAAAATGCATCTTATCTGGTCGCCGTTTTTAAAACCACCGTTTACAAAAACGCTACTGTTCTCCCCGATACCAACATCATTTACCAGCCATTCATATACCGGGTGGTTTCCTCCGTTCACTGCTGTTGCTATGAAGGTTACCGCTTGTCCAGGATCAATAGCTCCCTGCGGGGAAGCGGTGATGGTAATATATGGGGTAAGAGGTTGCCTTACAGTTACTCTAATAACGTTGGATATTGCTTCCTTTGAGCAAGAGTTCAGGTCTGTGATACGGCATAGAACAGAATCTTTGTCATTGAGATCATGGGTTCTGAATGTATTACTATGTTCAGCAACAATGGTATTATTCACCAACCATTCATATGTTATAGCGTCTGTGTGATTTGAAGCAAGAGCTGTAAAAACAACTTCATCACCTGCGCATATTATAGTATCCGGAACACTGATAGCGGCCGATGGCGGCGGACTTACACTGATAGTTACCGAACCGGAACAGGTGCCGGCATCAGTTTCGACGTAAACGGTATATTGTATGTTTGCCGGCTGATTACCGGCTGTAAATACCGGATCGGCTATATCCGGGTTGCTTAATCCCTGGGCAGGCACCCAATGGTATGAAAGTGCGCCTGTCATTGCCTGCAATTGCAGCGTCCCCCCAATGCAAATGGCTGTGTCTTTGCTCAGAAGAGGAAAATTGATCGTAACCTGCCGGGAAATGGTATCGTTGCTGCAATATTTATAAGCAACAGCCTGCACCGTATAAGTGCCGGGAGAGGAGAAGTGATGGGTAACCGTTGATCCTGTGGCCGTATTCAGGCTGCCGCTGGAGTGATCTCCGAAATTCCATCTTACGGAATCAATTCCTTTTATATCAAGGGAAAAAGATGCTTCGGGAGAATTGCAATCCGTCTGCACCTGAAAGTCATTGACGTTGGTTGTTTTAAACAAAGTTTGAATTTCTGAGGCGCTTAGTGCACGGTTGTAAATACGGACCTCATCCAGAAATCCCTTAAAATCCGGATCGAACCAGCACCATGTAGACCTTCCGATAAAATTATTGACCCGGGGTACATTCATGACCGGGTTTCCTTTCTTTTCGGCAACCATGATACCATTTACATAAATACGCATGGTGTCTTCATGTATGGTGGCACAGTAATATTCTATTTTCCCATTTGTAATTACATTAGGCGCTATCAGCTTGCCGGTTGTTCTTGCCTGGTCCCCGTCGCTGTTGATCCAGCTTTCAACAGCCAGGTCGTTAGTAGCAGCCTGTCACCTGCTGCACCACGGCTGTGGCCACGGCTTGTTTGACATAAGTTTTCTCTTCGCCGTTGATCATCCCTTTTACAAGAACGATCTCTGCCACATCACTCCGGATGAGGTGATCCGCCGAAAAAGGATTGACCAGATTTCCCAACGAATAATAAACCGGTACCACCCTGTCAGGATCTCTTTGGGTCTGGTAATATTCCACCGGTTGTACCACATGAGGATGGTGACCTATGATAAGATCAATGCCCAATTCGGCAAGATGATGGGCTGTTTCCACCTGTTGGGGCCGCGGATAAAACTCATGCTCATATCCCCAATGCAGCTGTGCTATAATAAAATCGGTCTGGTGGCGCCGGCAAGATTCGATCTGTTTGGCTATTCCTGAAAAATCAATTTGGGAAGGGCTGTCATTGAGGTTGAGCCTGTTCACGAGCCAGGGTTTGCCGGCAGGGGGCTTTTTGGCGTTCAATCCGAAAGTCCAGCAAAGTATGCCAATGTTAATCTTTTTCTTTTCAATGATGGTTGCTTTAAAGCGATCATCGGGTGAAAAATTTAATCCGTGAAAGGCTGTGTCATGTTCATTCAGCACGGACGCCGTAGAGAGAACACCTTCCATTCCCAGGTCGAGACTGTGATTACACGCAGTGGACATAAAATCGTAGGGGCGTTTTTCCGAGTTATTCACTACCGCGAAAGCTTGGGGGTGACAAGAAAGGGCAGGGTCGGTATGCTTTCGCATTAGAAGGGTATCATTCTTTTCCGCGGAGATACAACATTCCAGGTTGGCCATAGCGATGTCTTTGCCGAAGATCGGCTCCTGTACATCCTTGTAAAGTGTTGTTTCCGAATTGACTAGGTAGGGATGGATCATCAAATCGCCTACGGCAGATAAGCTTAGCTCCTGTTGTATGGAAAAATTTTCCGGGATTGCCGGGTGGGAGTTTACCTGGCGTGCGAAAAGATCTTCCAGTCCTGCATTTTTCCAGGCCTTCCGGATGGGATATACGGTTTTGTATAACCAGTAAATTTTATCTCTTGTAGTCATTGTTTCCAGGTCGCCGCTGGCTTCAACGGGGTAGGTCCACAGCCCCGTTGTTCTGTAAAACCATATGGCAGCATTATAAATAAACCAATCCTTCGGCTGTAATTTAAAAATATCTTTTGCCGTTACCGGGAGTTGAGCTGCTCTCATATAAAAATGACCGGATAAAATTGCAGGTGTTCGTAATAATAGCTAATGCAAAAAGATAGAAAGCGTCAAAAAGAGGATCCTTAAATTGTTTGATCCATATGCGCTTCGAACCTGAATTGCCGTTGTTGTGTTGCCGGAATTAATCGGATTCTTTTGCAAACTGTACCTCAGCGGTGATCTTCACCTCATCGCTCACTAAAACCCCGCCTGTTTCGAGCGCGGCATTCCAGTTTAATTCCCAGTCTTTTCTGTTGATCTTTCCATTGAGTGAAAAGCCGGCTTTGGTATTTCCCCAGGGGTCTTTGTTGATGCCACCGAATTCCACATCAAAGCTTACTTCTTTTTTAATGCCCTTTATTTCCAGGATGCCTTTAAGCAGGTACTGATCATCGTTAAGCCGGGAGAGGGAAGTGCCGGTGAATTTCAATTCTCTGTATTTTTCAACATCAAAAAAATCGGCGCTTTTGAGGTGGGTGTCGCGGTCTGTATTGTTTGTGAATACCGATGCAGCTTCAATGGTCACTTCAACGGTGCCTTTGCTGAAATCATCGCCTTCCGTTAAGATGATGGCATTGAACTTCCTGAATTCGCCTTTTACATTGGCGATCATCATGTGCCTTACTTTGAAAAGGATCTCGCTGTGTGCCGGGTCTGATACCCATTTGGTTTGATTTGCCATATGCTTGCTTTTTAAGTTTATGCTTTGATTGCTCAGCATTGATAATGCAAAGATCGTACAGGCATTCCCGGTATGCCTCCACCCGTGCTGAGACGGGAACAGGTGAAGGGAAAATTTTCCTTCCGGCCACTGTACGATTATATCCGGTGCTTTGTCGGTCTGGCAGGCAATTTACATTAAAAGCGGGAAAGTATGCCATTTTGAGAGATGATGAGACCGGATATCTCCAAAGCTTGCTTTATTGCATATTACCTGCGATTTGGAGCTAAATATTGTCCTGTTCCGCTATCTCGCTCTAAGGCGCTCTTCTTCCAGGTCGAGCTTCAGTAAATAGCGCCTCACGATTTCTTCATCAACTTTCGGGTTGTTTTTATTCTCCTCCCGCAGCCATTTTCGCTGCTCTTCCAGTACCTCGAAATAAATGGCTTTGGCTTCGCCGGATATTTTATGAACAGATTCTTCTTTATCCTCCTGCTCCCACCGGTCTGTCAGCTTTCGGAAATATTCATTTTCAGCTTTTTTATCTTTGTAACGTCCATTCAGATAAGTGAAAACCACGTGCGTCATTCCTTTTCTAAGCAAGGTTTCGGTATCTTCTTCAGACAGGTAATTCCCTCCCTTGTCATGAGGTAATTGCAACTTTCTGATCAGTGCCGGTAATGTTAATCCCTGTAAGACTAAGGTTACCAGGATCACTACAAATGTAATAAAGAGTATCAGGTCACGGTGTGGAAATGCCTGCACGTTGTTCATTTGTACAGGTATGGACAGGGCGGCTGCCAGCGAAACCACGCCCCGCATTCCTGTCCAGCCTAAAAGAAGCGGCGCTTTCACTCCCGGGCTGGGGTCTGCCACGTTGATAAAGTTGCGCATTATTAAAGTAACCAATACGGCTCCGAAGGCAGCTAAAAACCGCACCACAATGAGCACAGCCGTGATCAACAACCCATAACGTATCGCTTCTGTGAGGCCGATGCCTTCATTCTTCAGCCCCAGCATAATTTCGGGCAGATCTAATCCTATCAAAAGAAACACAATTCCGTTTATCAGGAAAGCAAAGCTTTCCCATACATTGGAGCCTCTTAACCTCGATTTGGAGCTGCGGAGAAATTCATGCCTTCTGACCGATAAAAACAAACCGCCGCTAACCACGGCCAATACCCCTGAAGCATGCACTTCTTCCGCAGCGATATACATAATATAAGGAGTAACCAGGGTGAGGATAGTATCCATATTGACATCCGTAGGGAAAATGCGGTGCACTTTCAGGAAAATAAACGCCAGCAAAACACCGATACCCACACCGCCAACTACCATCCATCCGAAGCTCAGGGCTGCGTCCTGCCAAATAAACTGGCCTGTGGCAACGGCTGTCATCGCGAAGCGGAAAATGATCAGTGAAGAAGCATCGTTGAACAAACTCTCACCTTCCAGCAAGGTAGATAGTTGTTTAGGGACTTTTACAAATTTCAGAATGGCGCCTGCGCTCACCGCATCGGGCGGTGATACGATCCCGCCCAATACGAAACCCAATGCCAGTGAAAACCCGGGGATATAACTGTTCGCTATAAACGCAACCGACATGGCGGTAAGGAAAACAACCACAAAAGCAAAATTGGTAATGATACGCCTCAATTTCCACATCTCTTTCCACGAAACGGCAAAGGCAGCTTCATACAGCAACGGAGGCAGGAAAATAATAAAGATCAATTCGGGGTCTATCTTAATGGCAGGAATTCCGGGAATAAAGCTGATAGATAAACCGGCTATGACCAACAGTATCGGGTAAGCTACTTTTAATTTATTAGCGATCATTATCGCCGATATAATGACCAACACCAATGCTAAATAGAATACAAAATGTTCGGCCATATTATATTAACTCCTTATTATTTTATTTTTTATATAGCAGATAACGATTGTTTTTGGGGCTGTTGTGTAGCCTGCAGGAAATGATTTTTTTGCATTAAAATATTATTCCTGGTAACGATCGGCTCCGGTAATTCTTATCATGTGACAAATTATTTTCGGACTGTTCATATTGTTTCTTTTTAACTATCACAAGAACGAGGTAAATTTAAATCTGAAGCCTGAAGCCCGAATGTTCGGGGTGGAATCCCAAGCTATCAGAAATCAACAAATCAGAAATAGCTCTGGGCTATCCGATTAGCTATTTCACCGCAACCTGAGATATCCTGCCTTTACCCGGTCCTTCATCGACGAAATGAATCAGTTCATCGAATACTGCCTTTATAACTATGAAAATAGCTACAGGTAAACCTATATTTGTAACGGTTTTTCATAGGATATTGGATTTAAAACGGGGTGCATTTCTATGCTGCCCCTTTTTTTATGCGCTTGAGCAAAAAGAATCCTGTAAAGCCGCCGATTACCGAAGCAATGATGATGCCGATCTTGGCTTGTGCAATATATTGTTGTCCTGCTTCTCCCAATGGGCTAAAAGCAAGCTCATTGATAAATAACGACATGGTAAAGCCTATAGCAGAAATGAATCCCAACCCGAGCAAATGCCTGTAGCTAACATCCCGCAGGGGCGGCACTAACCCTGTTTTAAGGAGCAAAAAGGGCAGGATAAAAATACCTGTCATTTTTCCTATCAGCAGTCCCAATCCTACGCCTATGGTAACAGCGTTCGTTACTTCGATATTACCCCCGAAGCTTACCCCCGCATTTGCCAGCGCAAAAACAGGCATCACTACAAAAGCCACCAACGGATGCATATCATGCTCTAATTTCTGCAGTGGCGTCATCGCTTTTTTGGTAAGGGATTCCATATCGTCAAGGATGTGCAGCTGATCGGGAGTTAGGGTAGGTACATTATGGTCGGGATCGGCATTTTTAAATTTAGCAATATAATCTTCCATCTTTTTGATAAAAGAGGTTTCATTGATCTTAACCGTGGCCGGAATGGCAAAAGCGGCCAGGATAGCGGCTATGGTGGCGTGAACGCCCGACAGCAGGAAGAACAGCCAAACGCCACCGATCCCCAAAAGTCCGTAATAGAAGGTATTCCTTACGCCTAAAAAATTAGAGATGAAAAGGACGGCCAGGAAAGCAATACCTATACCGAGGTTCGCCAGCGAAATATCTGATGTATAAAAAAAAGCGATCACCAGCACAGAGCCAAGATCGTCAATAATGGCAAAAGCCGTTAAGAATATTTTCAATGATGCCGGCACCCTGTCTCCCAGCAGGTATAAAATCCCTAAAGCAAAAGCCAGGTCGGTGGCCATGGGAATACCCCATCCGTTCATGGTGGCTGTGCCTGCATTGAAGAAGGTGTAGATGAGCGCGGGAAAGATCATGCCGCCGATGCCTGCAACGATGGGCAAAATGGCATTTTTAGGATTGGAAAGCTCCCCGGCAACGATCTCCCGTTTTAATTCCAGTCCGATCACAAAAAAGAAGATGGCCATCAACCCGTCGTTGATCCAGTGATGGAGCGATTTGTTGAGTTGAAAGCTGTCGTCGAGGCCAAATGAGATCTTATGTTCCCATAGCTGGTGATACCACTGCGACCAGGGTGAATTGGCCATAATAATGGCTACTACGGCTGAAATGATCAGAACGATCCCTCCCGTAGATGATTTGCTTATAAATGCATTGACGGGGTTGATGATCCATTTGTCTACCGGTGTTGTTTTGATATCTCCCATGTATTGCTATTTGGCTGCAATATAAGGGTTACCTGTATGACAGGAGGGCTCCCGTATTGAAATAATATGGAGCGTGGTACCTGGAGTTGATCTTTTTCAGTATCTTGACCGTCAAAAAAATCCACGATATGTCACAACAGAGAAAGATCACATTACAGGAATCAGAGATCCCTACGCACTGGTATAACATTATGGCGGATATGCCCAATAAACCCCTGCCGCCGCTGCACCCGGGAACACAGCAGCCTATCGGGCCGGAAGACCTGGCACCGCTTTTCCCTATGGAGCTCATTAAACAGGAGGTAAGCGCTGAAAAATGGATTGCCATACCCGATGAGGTAAGGGATCTGTATGCCATCTGGCGCCCTACCCCTATGTACAGGGCCTACGGACTGGAAAAGGCGATAGGCACAAAGTCCAAAATTTACTATAAGTATGAAGGGGTAAGCCCCGCGGGGTCGCACAAGCCCAATACTGCCGTTCCCCAGGCTTATTATAACATGAAAGAGGGGGTGAAGAAGATTGCTACCGAAACCGGGGCCGGCCAGTGGGGCAGTGCGTTGAGCTTTGCCTGTAAATTATTTGGTATCAGCTGCGAGGTCTTTATGGTAAAAGTGAGCTATGACGGAAAACCCTATCGCAAAGTGATGATGAATACCTGGGGTGCAACCGTGCACGCTTCCCCCAGTAATTTAACCAATGCGGGAAGGCGTATCCTGGCTGAGGATCCGAACTCTCCCGGGAGCCTGGGCATTGCCATCTCTGAGGCAGTGGAAGTGGCCGCCACAAATGATGATACCCGTTATTCGCTGGGCAGCGTGCTCAACCATGTGCTGATGCACCAGACCGTTATAGGGCTGGAGGCACTGAAGCAACTGGAAAAGGCCGGTGATTATCCCGATATTGTGGTGGCGCCCTTTGGCGGCGGCTCCAATTTCGCCGGCATTGCATTTCCTTTTCTGCAGCATAACCTTACCGGCGGTAAAAAAATAAGAGCCATTGCGGTGGAACCTACATCGTGCCCGAAATTAACGCGGGGCGTTTTTCGTTACGATTTTGGCGATACCGTCGGAATGACACCATTAATCCCGATGTACACGCTTGGACATAATTTTATTCCTTCTCCTATCCATGCAGGAGGTCTTCGTTATCATGGAGCCGGCGCCATAGTAAGCCAGTTGCTTAAAGATGGCCTTATTGAAGCCAGCGCCATTAACCAGACGGAATGTTTTGAAGCGGGCTTATTGTTCTCGGGCACGGAGGGGATCATCCCCGCACCGGAAGCCACCCATGGCATTGCAGAAGTGCTGAGGCAGGCAAGGCAGGCAGATGAGGAAGGAGTGTCCAGAACGATTCTGTTTAACCTGTGCGGTCATGGACATTTCGATCTAAGCGCATATGAGCAATTCCTGAGTGGTAAGCTGGTAGATTATGAAGTGTCGCAGGAAGATATTAATGCCTCTTTGGCAGAATTGAATACGCCTGCTATTTAATGTGGAGAAGAGAGGTGGAAAGTGAGAAAGGTAGAAGGAGAAGGGAGAGCGGTAAAAAGGAAAAGCGGGAGGCGAAAAGTTTCAACATTGCGTCCCGGGTCTTACGCTCTTAAACGGTTACCGTGCTGACTCCCCGGGAAAAAGCAAATGGCCAACAATGGGATTGACTAAAAAGTAATGTTTTGCCACCAAGCCACTAAGCCACTGAGAATATTAAAGATTGAAGATCACAACTTTGTGTCTTTGATTCTTAGTGGCATATCTTTAGTCTGAACCTTTTTGATCAGCCCATGCAGGGGAAATTGCAGCATGGCTTCAGGACAATATCATTGTATTGCTAAGATTCATACACGTACCCGGATCCTGTTCTGTTTTCATATTTTATAAAACGGCTGAGGCGGGCAACCATATCCCTGCTTCCAATGAACAACGGGGTGCGTTGATGTATGTGGGTGGGAGCAATGCTTAATATTTCCCGGTGGCCGTCTATAGCCATTCCCCCGGCTGTTTCAAAAATAAATGCGAATGGATTGCATTCGTACATCAGCCTCAATTTACCGCTTTGGTGATCTTCTGTGGCAGGATAAAGAAAAATACCTCCTTCAAGTAATGTTCTGTGCAGATCTGCTACCATTGAGCCCACATACCGCGCTGTGAAAAATCCCGGATAGGCAAGATTATATTGCTGCATACTTTTAATGTACCGCCCTACTGCCGGCCCGAAGTTGAGGATATTGCTTTCGTTAACGGAGTATATCCTTCCGGCTTCCGGGCAACGGATCGCAGGATGAGAGAGGCAGAACTCGCCAATGGAGGGATCAAGCGTGAACCCGTTTACTCCTCTTTTAGTGGCATACACCATCATGGTGCTGACCCCGTAAATGATATATCCCGCTGCAGTAAGATTCCGCCCGGTTTGAAGAAAGTCATTGACCGAGCAGGGCGTTCCTGCTTTCGTACTTCTCCGGTAGATACCAAAGATGGTGCCCACGGTCATACAGTTGTTGGAATTGGAGCTCCCGTCGATCGGGTCGAACATTACCACATACTGGCTGTTGTTATTGCCCTTATTATCAAATACCAGGATGTTTTCCTCTTCCTCGCTGGCAATACCGGCGCAGCTTAAGCTATGCTTCAGCACGGTCAACAGCTCCTGGTGGGCGTACCGGTCTAATGGCTTGACAATTTCTCCGGAAGTATTCCGCATGTCCGTACTGTCTAAAATACCTGTTTCACCATTACGCGAAATAACAGCGTAGATCCGCTTGGCGGCGAGACCAATTTCCCTCAGGAGATTACTGAGCTCTCCTGTTGCATTGGGATATAATCTGAGTTCAGATAACCTGAATTCATCAAGCGTCATTCTTTCCGGCTTCATAATACATTGTCATTATCTTATTGCTTATTCTTTCTGAGCTCTTCCTCGGCAGAAGCGATCGTTTTTATGGTTTTAACAACTGAATCGGGAGTAACCGAAATGCTGTCTATTCCCTGCTCAACCAGGAAACGGGTAAAGTCGGGAAAGTCTGATGGCCCCTGGCCGCATATACCCACCTTCACTTTATTTTTTTTGGCCACCCTGATGAGGCTCGAGATCATGGATTTTACAGCAGGGTTCCGTTCGTTGTACAGGTGTGCCACCAGCGATGAGTCTCTGTCGAGCCCTAAAGTCAGTTGGGTAAGATCATTGGAGCCAATGGAGAAACCATCAATATGTTTTGAAAACTCATCGGCAAGAATAATATTGGATGGCAGCTCTGCCATGAGGTAAAGCTCCAAACCCTGTTTTCCTCTTTCCAGTCCGAAAGTTTTCATAACGGCTGTTACTTTATGCAGCTCTTCCACCGTTCTGCAAAAGGGGATCATCACAACCACATTTTCCAACCCCAGCTCCTCTCTTACGATCCTGACCGCCCTGCACTCCAGCCCGAATGCCTCTTTGTATTGGTCGGAATAATACCTCGACGCCCCTCTCCATCCAATCATGGGGTTTTCTTCCTTCGGTTCAAAATACTTTCCTCCCAGGAGATTGTAGTACTCGTTTGTTTTAAAGTCGCTGAACCGGACGATTACCTTGTTGGGATAGAATGAAGCAGCGATCTTGGCAATTCCGTAAGAAAGTTTTTTTATAAAAAAATCCTGTTCGTCTTCATATCCCGATATTCTTTTTACAATCTCCCTGGTGAGCTCTTCATCATTTAGCTGCCTGTGCTGCAGAAGTGCAAGGGGATGCACCTGTATATAATTATTAATGATGAACTCTTCCCGGGCCAGCCCTACTCCCTTATTGGGCAGGTGAGAAAACTGGAAGCTCATTGCAGGAGAGGCCACATTGAGCATCAATGAAGTTTGAATAGTTGGCAGATCATGCAGGTTATATTCTTTCCGCTCAAAAGGAATGTTGCCGTTATACACAAAACCGGTTTCCCCTTCACCGCAGCTTATCGTAACGAAATCCCCTTCCTGCAATATATCCGTTGCATTTCCGCATCCCACGATCGCAGGCACGCCCAATTCCCTTGCTACAATGGCCGCGTGACAGGTACGCCCGCCTTTGTTGGTAACGATGGCGGAAGCTTTTTTCATGATGGGTTCCCAGTCCGGGTCCGTCATATCTGTTACCAGTACATCTCCTTCCACGAATTCGTGCCCGTCGATCACCCGCTTATCCATCGAATAAAGAATATTCACTTTTCCTCCTGCTATCTTGTCGCCTACGGCTATTCCCTCAACCAGTACTTTAGCAGCCCGGTCATTATCATTAATGCTATACTCAGTAATTAATGCATGGTCTTTTCGGGAATGGATCGTTTCCGGCCGCGCCTGCACAATAAAGAGTTCTTTGGACAGGCCATCCACTGCCCACTCCACATCCATCGGCGTCCACTTTGCTTTCAGGCGGGAGTAATATTCCTCTATGGCAACAACCCATTGTGCCAGCTGCACCACCTGCTCATCATGGATACAGAACCGCTGCTGAAACCCTTTCTCTGTCGAAATGATCCTCACCCGTTCATCGGGCTTGTCGCCATACACCATCATTTTATCCTTAACGCCCAGCTTTTTCTCGATAATGGAATGTAGTCCCTTCTTAAGTCCTGGCTTGAAAACAATGAACTCGTCGGGGGATACTGCTCCCTGAACGATCATTTCACCCAGGCCAAAAGATCCGTTGATCACCACCGCGTCCCGGAACCCGCTCTCGGTATCAAGGCTGAAAGCCACTCCGGAAGCGCCCAGATCGCTTCTCACCATCTTTTGAACACAAAGACTTAACCCCACTGAAAAATGATCATACCCGAATGACTGGCGATAGCTGATCGCCCGGTCTGTAAACAAACTTGAAAAGCAATTCCTCACTGCATCCATAAGCGAGGCAGGGCCTCTGACATTCAGATAGGTTTCCTGCTGCCCGGCGAAAGAGGCATCGGGTAGATCCTCTGCTGTTGCCGACGACCGCACCGCCACGTCAGTATATTCCTGTCCGTATTCCTGTGACATTTTTTCATAAGCCGCGATCACCGACTCACTCATCCCCTTCGGGAACCTGCCGTTCCGGATCAGCAACCTGATCTGGGCGCCACCCCTGCGCAGCGATTCCAACTGGTTGTAGTCAATGGTAGTGATGATATGGCTAATGGTACCTTCCAGGTTATTGAACCGGATAAATTCCCGGTAAGTATCCACGGTGATCACAAAACCGGAAGGGATGCGAATACCCAGTGAAGTGAGGTTTTTGAGCATCTCACCAAGGGATGCATTTTTGCCGCCCACTTTGTCTATGTCGTTGATGCCAACCTCGCTGAGATCGAGGGTAAAGCTGTTCTTTTTCATGCTGCCTCCATTTGATAACAACAAATTTATCTCCGGCGGTGAGCCCATTTATACAGCATTTACCATCTATTTGCGCTATTTTACCCCAGGCATGACGGTGGCACATTTTTAACGAAGCGGGCGTGTGCCCGTAAAGCAGGAGATATACCCTGGCTTTTTAGCCGGTAGCCGACCAGGAATGTCATACAAACATCATTGCGGGTTTTTAATCAGAGGCAGTTCTATTTGCCGTTTTCTTCCTTTTGCTCGTGCAAAAGGAAGCGAAAAGCA
>CAZREP010000022.1:0-261 GCA_964599035.1 uncultured Terrimonas sp.
CCATTTTTGGCCGAATGCCACCATCACGGTCTCTCCAGGCTTTCCGATGAGATCACCCGGCAATGCGCTTTTCTGCAGCATCGGATTATAGGTAAGCGTTCCGGAACCACTAACCTGCGGCAGGGCCGAACCCCTGGTTTCATTAATTAAGTATCGTGCGTTTTCTATGTCCAGCTTTGCTTTTTGCGCTTCTGCTTTGTGTTCCAATGCATATTTCAGCGTCTGCTTCAGGGTCAACTGTTCCTGGGCAGACACCATATT
>CAZREP010000022.1:271-19706 GCA_964599035.1 uncultured Terrimonas sp.
AACAAAGACGACCGTTAACAATTTTATTCGTTTCATCTGTTATTTTATTTTCATTGCTTTTATGTGTAAATAAGGGTACATTACTGGATAGGTATTGATCTATTATTAGTATGCAAAAATAAATAAGTTAGATTAATCTAATAAATATACTTTAAAAATCTTTCAACCTCTGCTGGTTTTTAAAACCTGTGAGGTCTGCCTGGTATTTTAGTCCGAAAACAAAGATGCGGATCAGCTCTTTTTGCTCTTCGAACAGATCCCGTATCGCCTGGTGATCCGGAATGATATGGGTTTTACGATAATTCTCCTGCATGGCATTCAGCGCATTCAGGAGCAAGGCTGCTTTTTTAGCTGCATCTATGTGCCCTATCTCCCCTTCCGCAATTGCCTTTTCAAAGGCCGTAATAAAGATGGCCAGCTGTTCGGATTGCATTTGCTTTATAAAGCAATGCAGTTCATCCGTATCTCCTAATTTTTCATTCGGGGTTTCTGTGGCGAGCATAAAATATTTTTCAAAAAAAGCCTCCTTTACTTCAATGATGCCTCTTAACCTATCCAGCAGATTATTACAGGCATCCACCCTTTCCTGCATCGCCGCTATAAGCGAGGCCATAACGTTGGCGGCCACCTTAATGATCAGGGATTTTTTGTCGGAAAAATAATAGTACATGCTCTGTTGTGAAATGCCCAGGTCTTTCGCTATTTCAGAGAAAGTGGTCTTGTTAAAACCAAAATGAGCAAACCGCCTCAAGGCTGCCTCTATTATAAGTTCTTCTTTTACAGGCGCTTCTGATTTCAAAATTGACTATTTTACTATTTGACTTTTTTGATTTAAAAGTCAAAATTACGACAAAAAAAATATCCTCAAAATTTTAGGAGGAATTTTTCTAAAATCGCAGGCCTTTAACAAAAATAGAGACCAGCTCTGTTTCCTTAGCCAGGATGGGATCAAACTGCTCTTTGGTGGGAAAAACCATCACCCCGTCCTGCTGCAATAGCACATATCTCAATCCCTCCAGGCAATTCCACAACAATTCGGCAGTGGCTGCCGTATCTTTTATGTCTAGCATCTTATCCCTTTTACCTTTTTCCAGTATCCTTTCGATAGTATGCAGTTCGGAGGTTTTTGCACGGTCAAAGATCTGCCGGAGTGCTTTAGGCGCTTTTTCTATAGCCGTTTTCAGGAATTCAATGATATTATAATGCTGATGAATAAAACTATTGCGGGCCTGCAGATAATCGATCACATTTTTCAAAGGATCGATACCTACCGGGAGGTGATTTTCCGTTTTTTGGATCGAATCTATCACATGGGTCAGCACGGCGGCATAGAGGCTGAGCTTATCAGGAAAATAGTAATACAGCAAAGCCTTTGAAATACCCAGATCTCCAGCTATTTCAGCCATGGTGGTTTTACTAACCGTAAAATGATTAAACCTTTTTTCAGCTGCCTGGATGATCGCTTCCTTCTTGATATCTTCTTTCATAATATAGTTGTAAAGTACATTTATTTTTCCGTGGAAATATTTCCACGTCATATTATCCCCATCTCCTGTACCTTGTGCCATTATATCCTCAAGTCGCTTCTTCATAAAAGAGCTGATAAGACTGCCTTCCACAGCTTCCGCCAAAACACCTGCAATTAAAAAGAAAATAACATTTTGCCATCAAATATTGGCAGCATAATTGAAATATTCCCAGGGAACCAACCATTAAAAAACATGAAACATTTGACCATGAAGCATTTCATATTATCAATGACAGCGGCATTCCTGTTCAGCGCTCCGGCTTTCTCCCAGAATTTCCAGTTAGGACTTAAAGGCGGTGCTAATATCACCAACTTCCGCGGTAGTGATTACCAGGATGTAAAAAGCAATACCATCGTAGGTTTCCATGCAGGAGCATTTGTAAATCTGAAATTCGGTCCTGTTTTTTCCATCCAGCCGGAGCTGATGGTATCATCACAGGGGGCAAAACTGGAAAGCGCAACCCAAAAAGAAAACTTTAAGGCTACCTACGCCACCCTTCCCATTATGGTAAAGCTGCAAAGTCCCAAGGGAGGTTTGTATATAGAGGCAGGCCCCCAATTTGGATTGAAAGTAAGCGATAAGATCAGCGGCGTGAATACTGATGTCAAAAATCTTGATGCAGCACTCGCCGCAGGTATTGGTTACCACAGCTCAATGGGGTTGGGCATAGGCGCCCGTTATATAGCAGGACTTTCCAAAGTGGGAGATATTGATTTTGGCGGAGGCGTAAATCCGGATTATAAAAACAGCACCATACAGGTGAGTCTTTTCTATACGATCTTTAATAACAAATGACTTCCTGTCAGGTAATATTTTTCATACATATATGCGGGCATTAAAAAGAGGCTGATTTCCGGCCTCTTTTTATTTGTGTTGCCACGAATGCCCCAATATTTAATGTTTTGATTTGTGCCTGTCCCCGTCCGACCGGTGTCGTCCCCATAAGTGTGCCAGTCCCAGGCTTGCCTTTTCTGCAGGACGATAAAGTAGCTGTAAACACAACAACAGGGAATATTCCCGGTTATTCGGGAATATTCAGCAGAGCGCTTACCTGGTCGTAAGACATCGCTTTTAGTTGAGCTACCGTATAGGTACCGCCGTTGATCGTTAGTTTTTTTTCTGCATCCCCGGCATAGCGTCCGGCGGCTACCCCACCCGGTACCAGGATGTACCGGAACTGTATCGCACCAAAGCCGAGGCTCCCGGAATTATCATGTGTAAAGCGGGTAATGAAGATCCTTTGGGGCTTGGGAAGAAAACTAACCGTATTGGCCTTGCTTCCTGCATAGCTGGTGTAAGGTAGTTGCATTACACTGGTAAGAAACCGGATATAGACCAATACCACACCGTTATCAATAATTTCCTGGGTCAGTTGGGCGGCAGGGATATGGTTAACCTTTAATTTGGAATTGTCAATGGTTGAATCCCGCTGTGCCTGCTGAAAGCTCAGCCAGCCGCTGTAAATAACATTTGCCGTACCTGTGGACCCTTGCGCCCCGGCAGTGCCCTGGGTACCCTGTGGGCCCGGGTTTCCTTGCGGACCTTGCGGCCCTTCGGGACCTTCTTTTGTACAACTTAACATAAGCAATGCGGCTGCCAGAACTGGCATCAAAGGTTTAAACTGTTTCATAATCGTATTTTTGATGAAGATTTAACGCAATAGAACAACAGTCACTAAACCGGGCATAGCTCAGTTTGTTACCTTTCCATTGATAATCATCTTACGACCAATCTGAATCTTTAGATTTGCAACAGCATATTTCAAAGGATTACTTCAAAGCCTGTGGCAGGTTATTTAGGAGGACAGGAAAAAACTTTCAAAAAGCGACAAAGCCGGTAATAAAAATAAAAAAACACTTTAAAACTAAAAATTATTTTAATCCGAATTTTGCAAACTACAGGATAATAGCCCTTGATTTACTTGATCAGGCTATAAACTGTTCTTTGAAAAATATTAAACCCTATGCGCATATTGTTTTCTTTGTACTCCCGGCTTTCCAACTTCTTCTTACCTTAACATAAAATTTCGGGTCATGCCTGCTTACTGTAAAAATAACTCCCGAAGGAAATTCATACGGCATGCTGCACTTGCCGCTTCGGGCTTCTTCATTGTGCCCCGTGCTGTATTAGGGAGAGGATATACCGCTCCCAGCGACAAGCTCAATATCGCCGGTATAGGAGTTGGAGGAAAGGCGGAGGTAAACCTCCCTTATGCTTTTAATAAAGGATCAGATAATATTGTGGCGCTTTGCGATGTGGACGACCGGCAGGCAGTGAACGGCCGCAAGCGATGGCCGAAGGCGCCTTACTATAAAGACTTCCGGCAGATGTTGGAAAAGGAAAACAAAAATATTGACGCGGTGATCATTACCACACCCGACCATATGCATGCCGTGCAGGCGATAGCTGCCATGCAGCTCGGCAAGCACGTGTATTGCGAGAAGCCGCTTACCCACGATATTTATGAAGCGCGCATGCTTACGCGTGCCGCTGAAAAATATAAAGTGGTTACACAAATGGGCAACCAGGGCAGCAGCGGTAATGATACCCGGTTGATCGAGACCTGGGTGCAAGACGGGCTGATCGGTGATGTGCATACCGTACATGTATGGACAAACCGGCCTACCTGGCCGCAAGGTATACCCACACCCAAAGGGAAATTTTCCATACCTCCGGAAGTAGATTGGGAGCTATGGCTCGGCACCGCTCCTTACAGGGAGTTCAATCCCGGCTACCTGCCGGCAATATGGCGGGGCTGGGTTGATTTCGGTACCGGATCACTGGGTGATATGGGTTGCCATTTTATAGACGTGCCTTACCGTGCCTTAAAGCTGGGATACCCGGTTGCCGTTGAAACCAGCGTGGGATCAGTATACACAGGCTTCTTCCAGGAAGCTATTTATCCTGACAGCTATCCCCCATCGGCAAAAACCCATATTCAATTCCCCGCAAGGGAAAACATGCCCGCCGTGGAAATGATATGGTACGACGGCGGCATCCGCCCCAAACGCCCCGTGGAACTACTGCCCGACGAGGAGATGGGTGAGTACGACGGAGGGATCATTTTTGACGGCACCAAAGGGAAGATCATGGCCGGGCTGTTTGGCCGCAACCCAACACTGCTACCTACACGAAAGATGAAAGAAACGGAATTACCCAAATCCAAATTCAGTTTTGTGGAAGGAGGCACGGAAGGTCACCAGCAGCAGTGGGTAAAAGCATGTAAACAGGGATACGGCGCCTATACCAGCTCTTCATTCGATAAATCGGGACCCCTGACGGAAACGGTGCTGATGGGGAACCTGGCAGTGCATAGTTATAATCATTTTGAAACCGATGCCAAAGGCAACCGCAGGTTCAACGGCAGGAAGCAACTGCTATGGGATGGAGAGAATATGCGCATCACAAATTTTGGACCGGCCAACCAATTTGTAAGAAGAAAATACAGGGGCAACTGGAGCCTGGGAGAATAGCATGCAAGGAGCAGGTTGCAGGTTACAAGGTGCAGGGGGAAAGCACCAAATAATAAATCACAAGAAACAAATAAAGCCCGAATACCAAATTTCGAAATTCGAAGGAACAGTGAAGCAACAAAATGCTATTTTCCTTTGCGCCGCTGCCCCGCGGCGAACGCTGCGTGAAACAATCTACTTCAATAATGCATATCTTACTCCCAGAAATCCTCTTATGCCCTGGAGAGGAGCATAGTTGTAGGAGGGATCGAACGTATAGCCATAAGGGTTAGCGACGGGATCATCCACATATTTGTTAAAAGGATCAAAAGACCGCATGATGGGATCCTTTGGCAGAAAATTGAATAAATTTTTTACTCCCCCATATAGCACTATGCCTTTGCCCAACTTCCGGGAAAGTTGCAGGTTGGCTATGCAATACCAGGGCGAATATGCCGGGCGGTAATCGTTAGGCAAAACGGGCAGGCGCATCGAACCTTCCCATTTCCCGGTGAGATCTATGGTAAGCCGGTAAGGAAGGCTGCAACTGACCACGAAATTACCCGACCATTCCGGCGCATTGAGCTGTACCGTTTTACGCAAAGGCTGATCCGGTCTGTCTTGCATCGAATATACATTCATATAGGTAACACCGGCGGATATTTTCAAAGCGTGCACAAAGCTGATATCAGTGCTGAGCGCGATACCCCGCGATATTGCATGCCCATCGAGATTACTATAGATGATCTTGCGGGGATCGGTATCAAAATCGCCGGTGATCCTGTTGGTGAAATAAGAATAAAAAGCAGTGATATCCAGCCCGGCAAAAGCATCCCCCAGGGGGATCTTTAATACATAATTAAGATTGCCGTTGTAAGACCGCTCGGGGTTAAGTGATTCCGCGATCACCACTTCTCTGGCGCCGGTCAGCGCTGCATGATCTTCCGTGAACAGGTTAACCACCCTGAAGCCCGTTCCAAAACTGGCCCTTACCGTATGATGACCGTTAAGCGCCAGCTTATAGGCAATACGTGGCGAGTGCACGTTGCCGTGATGCTCATCATGATCATACCGGTAGCCGGCGAGTAATGTATGCTTTTCATTTATCGTCCATTCATCCTGGGCAAAAATTCCCGGTAATGCCGTACGGCTAACCGCATTCTTTAGCCCATCGGCCGAAGCAGTAGCGGGTGTGTTATCATCATACAACGTATAACGATAAGCGGCTCCCAGCAAAAAATTATGACTGCTTCCCCATTGCTTATCCCAGTACAATTGACCAAACACTACCTGTTGCTTAGCCATATAAGGCGTAAGACCATACCACGAATCCTGGCTATGCCGGTTATAAGAGAACTGTGCCATTATCTTCTCCTTTACCGGCAACTGGTACATACCAATCAGTTCCCACCGCCCGGTATAAATGCTTTCGCCGTACACACTGTCGCTGCCCCGCCAGGTTTTGTTCCACTCCATCTGGCCGCCCCAGCGGTTCTCCGTTACATACCTCAGGGCAAGGCTCGCCACACGGTTATCTTTTCTCTCCAGGTTCCATTTATTAAACACGGAAATACGATCCTGCAGGGTTACATCCGTAAATCCGTCCTTGTTCTTATCAAGCGGGTGATCGTAGTTGAAGTAATTGATCCCTGCCAACCCGGTAATCTTCCCCATCCTGAATTTAGCTGAAGCATCGGCACTGTATTCACGCCACGAAGTGGTAAATATATCAGCGCTGATCACAGGCGCCTTCAACGGATTTTTAGTAATGACATTGATAATACCTCCCATCGCTTCAGAACCATAGAGCGAAGAGCCCGGTCCTTTCACCACCTCAATGCGTTCCACCATGCTGTTGGGAATGCCGTTCAGTCCGTATACCGTTGATAAAGCGCTTACAATAGGCATACCGTCAATCAGGATCATGGTATAAGGTCCCTCCATCCCGTTGATGTGTATATCGCCGGTATTACAAACATTACAGTTCAGCTGCGGTTTCACCCCGTTTACCATACCAATGGATTCGAACAGGCTGGGCGCCGGGTTTTTCCGGAAAAGCGCCGGGGTGATCACTTCCACTGAAACAGGGCTTTGCATACGGCTTACTTCCTTTAAGGTACCCGTTACTACAATTTCTGACAGGTCAGCAGCAACAGCCACCAGCATTATAACTAAAAGACCATCATCTATATCCTGCGCGAAAATTTCCCGGGAAACGCTTGCGAATCCAACAGCAGATACCTTTATCACACTCCCGCTTTTCTGCGTAACAGGCAGGCTAAAATAACCTGCCGTATCGGTAACTGCCCCGTTACGGGATCCGGCCACGGTTACGGTTGCCCCGCTCACCGGCTTTCCGCCAGCCATTACCCTGCCTTTTACGACTTCCGGCTGCTGTGCAAAAGAAGCGGCACAGGAAACGCAAAAGATAAAACACATAAAATAATACCGCATATGCTAATTTATATCATCAAAAATAATAAGTTAGATTAATCTAACAAAATTATTTTTATATACTTTTTACTCAGGCAGGTTTACTGCGTAGCGGGTTTTCCCGCGGCGACAGCAGCGGTGCAGCGACGCTACGGAGATTTTTGTGAGGCTACCCAGTTTCCTGATAATTCTTACTCTGCCTACCGTTCTGATCTGATCCAAAACTACCCAGCCTTTTGTCCGGGTTTGTCTGATCTCAACTCTTGTTGGATAAGACTTTGAACTACTTGTAATCGGTGCAACAACAATAGCCCGGAAGAACTTATTCATTTCATTGTAAAACATATAATCAGCTATCTTTACTTTATGGTTTCACTTACGGAAGAAAATTACCTGAAAGCACTTTATCGTCTTGCACAGGAAAACAAGGAGATCGCGGTTAAGGATATTGCAAAAAGCCTGGACATCAAAATGCCCACGGTAAACAGCATGGTAAAAAAGCTGGCCGAAAAGAAGTTCATTAAATATGAAAAATACAAGGCCATACAGCTCACCGAAAAAGGGAGAAGGCAGGCGCTGTATATTTTGCGCAAGCACCGCCTTACGGAACTTTTCCTATCGGAAGTGATGGGACTCGGCTGGGAAGAAGTGCATGATATTGCCGAGCAGATTGAACATATCCAGTCGGACCGGTTCTTTGACCGCATTGATGAAATGCTGGGCCACCCTCAATTTGATCCGCATGGTGAGCCTATTCCCGACGCCAATGGCAAACTGCCGGTATATCCTTCTTTTCCTCTCTCTGAGGGCCAGGTCAATACTACTTATAAACTAACAGGCGTAGCCAATCACGACGCCTCTTTTTTGCAGTTTCTCGATTCGCTCGAACTCACCCTGGGCTCCTCCATTGAGATAAAAGAAATACAGGGATTTGACAAATCAATGGCAGTAAAGCTCAACAATAAGATCAAAACAATATTCAGCTTTACGGTATGCAGGAACCTGATGGTGGTGCGGGCCTGATGAAGGAGTGAGGTCTCAGGTTGCAAGGTGTGCAGAGCCGTCCTTGTACCCTGTAACCTGTACCATATTACGACACAACCTTATACCCTACACCTTATACCTTATACCTTATACCTTATACCTTACGCCTTACACCTTATACCTTACACCATACCCTCCCTCTCTCAAAATAGCTGCTGTTTTTATGAATTTATTGCTGAATGACGTAACTTTAAGCACCTGACCGCTCTTCTGAAAGATAGATCATACTGCTGCACCGGTAGCAGGAAACTGAAACGACGCTTCATTTTAATACTCTAAAATCTGTAATCATGAGTGAAGCAAATCCAACAGTAAAGCTCAACGGCATGCAACCCGGGCTGCTTGCTATATTACGAATCATACTGGGGCTGATTGTATTCTGGAAGTCTTTCAATTTTATCCGCGACATGGCTATTGCCCAAACCCTGATCGAGCATACGGGAGTGGGTGTTTTTTCAGGCAATGCGGAAGTGCTGGCGCTGGTGATCACCTACCTTGGCCTGCTATGCGGCTTCTTTATATTCGTAGGCCTTTTTACAAGAATAGCGGCCATCATTCAGATCCCCGTTCTTATTGTGGCAGTATTCTCCGTGAACATTCAAAACATGGCCGAAAACAGGTTTGAGTTTTTCCTGTCTGTCATCACGCTGCTCCTGCTTATTTTGTTTGCCATGAAAGGAAGTGGTGTTTTTTCGGCCGACGAATATTTCAGGCGGGGAGCGGCGCAGGACAGGCGGTCAAAGAAAGCCTATAATTGATGCTTATAATACTTATAATAACGGCGACACCAGTCTCGCCGTTTTTTCAAGCAGTTGCTTCCAGGCGGCACGGTCTTCCCATGTAGCAGTATCAATTTTTTCGGCGTCCTCAATATCCTTATAAAAAACATCGGCAAGCTCACCGGCTATATCATTGTCATACACGATTGCATTTACTTCAAAATTCAGATCAAAGCTCCGGTAATCCATATTGGCCGTTCCTACTATGGCGATCTTTTTATCGGCAACCAGTGTTTTGGCATGAACGAACCCCTTATGATATAAATAAATTTCAACGCCGGCTTTCAGCAGATCTCCATAATACGATCGTGCAGCGGTATTGACCAGCACAGAATCCGATACGCCCGGTACAAGCAATTTTACGCTCACGCCGCCAAGCGCAGCCACCACCAGCGCGTCCAGCAAGCTTTCGCCCGGAATAAAATAAGGAGTGGTGATCAGTATTTCCTCTGTGGCCAGGTTAATGGCCTGCAGCAGTGAAAATAAAATAGTGGGCATATCAGAATCAGGTCCGCTTGCCGCTATCTGCACCACCTTACTGCTTTTAGAAGACAGGGAGGAAGGAGAAGGAAAAAACAGGGCATCGGGATGCAGCCTGTCATTGGCGCAAAAGTTCCAGTCGCATAAAAAAAGATACTGCAGGTACAGTACTCCCGGGCCGTCAATGCGCAAATGTGTATCGCGCCAGAACAGCTTGCCCGGATCCGTAGCATCATTAATATAGCGGTCGCTCACATTAATGCCGCCCACAAAAGCCGTAACGCCGTCTATTACGATAATTTTGCGGTGGTTCCGGTAATTAAGCCGGTTGGCCAATGCCATAAAAATGATCTTGTAAAAAGGAAAAGCGCTTACTCCTCCTGCTCTCAGGCGGGGAACGATTTTTTTGCGGATAGACCTGCTGCCAAAATCGTCGTATATAAAGCGGACTGTTACCCCCTCTTTGGCTTTTTGGATCAATGCGTCTGCTATTGCCGTGCCGATCTCATCATCTTCATAGATGTAATACTCTATATGGATATGGTGCCTGGCGCTCTGTATGGCCTGTAGTACCTCCGGAAATTTCTGCTCGCCGTTTACCAGCAGCTTCACGTCATTGCCGGAGGTAAGCGGGCTCTGGCTATCCTTAACCAGCATAACAGCCAGCTCTCTGCTACTTTGCACATCGGCGCTGCTTTGATCAAATATACGTTTTGAATACTGATAGATATTCTCCTTTAATTTTGCCGACATATCATCGTCAGCGACCAGCTTTTTGGTGTACATTTTTCTTTTCCGGTAGTTGATGCCAAAAGAAAAATAGAACAGCATGCCGGCAACAGGCACAAAGATCGCCAGTAGCAGGTAGGCCAGAGTTTTGGTAGTGCTGCGCGTATCATAAATAATACGCAGGCAAACCAACACCAGGAGAATGAGATAAATGATCTCTAAAACAAGCAGCCAGTTCATATGCTTATTTGAAGGATGCAGACGCAAATTATGCATTAATTTATGCAATCATTTACGAACTTCAATTTATTGCTGTTCAAACGCGGTCTTTCCTTTCAACTACAAGCCTATTGCTATTCTCTTTGTTACTTTTTTGCGGAAAAAAGTAACACAAAAAGCCGCCCGAAATCGATTACGGCCGATTTCGGGAACGCCTTGATTATGCTTTGGCACTACTCAGCAACCGAACCTTTGATGTATTCTCTGCTAAGTTTCCCTACTTGGAGTCTTTACAAACCCAAAATCAGAGATAAACAAATACAACAGGCACAGACGTTGTGACTGAAGGGCCCCTTAATTGTAAATTTGCAAAGACGTTCAACGATCTTTTTGATCACCCTTATAAAATAACATTTTCCTCCCCGATTTATTTGATGCTGTATCGGAAGCCAGCGTATACCATACGGCCGCTCACCGGCCCCCAGATCATGGAAGCATCGAAATAATCGCCGAAAGGCTGCGCTGCCGAAATGATCACATTCTCCTGGAAATAATCGGTCAGGTTTTCCCCGCCGATATATAATTCCAGCGCTTTGGTTTTACCCAGTGATTTGCTTACCTGCGCATTCATGGTAATATAATCCGGTGACCTTACCGGCAACTGATACGGCCCGGGATTGGCTGCTGTAGACGGGATACGTTTTGATCCCACGTAATTGATTGTATAATCAAATTTCCATCCCTTTACAGCATATGCAAGATTGGCAAACGCCCTGTGCTCTGCCGTGAGCGGTTTCTGCAGCAGGGTATTGCCATAAGTTGTTTTCACATCAAACCAGCGATACGCTAAGCGAAGATCAAATTTTTCGAAGGGCGTCACACTCAATTCAGACTGAAAGCTGTTGGAGTAGGATCTACCTGCTAAATTATAAAACTTCAACATGCGGGGATCTTCCATATCCACTACCACCTGGCTGGTGAAATCGTTCCTGAAAAAATCAACGCTCAGCATAGCTTCCCTTTTAAATAGGGTGAACTGCTGATCAACACTGATGCCTTTATTCCACGACACTTCGGGATGTAAGCCATACGCTTTTTCATTTGTAGCGGCAATGATGCTGACCGTTCTTGCACTAACCAGCGCCCCCATATTTTCTGCAAAAATATTAGCCGTACGTTGCCCTCTTCCCCCACTTGCCCTTATGGTTGTACCTTCCACAGGTTCATACCGCACATTCAGCCTCGGCGTGGCAAACCATCCATATAAATTATTATAGTCTGCACGGATCCCTCCTACCACGTTGAATTTTTCATTCATTGTATAAGTGTATTCAAAAAAAGCACCCGGTACCACTTCGTTCCTTTTAAATACCTGGGTTTGATACAGCTCATGGTAACGGTCGGCGGAAAAGCTTAAGCCCGTTCTGTATTTATGTGCGGTATTACCGATAATGCTCTGGAAGATCAGGTTGGAATAAAAATTGGTTTGCTCCGCATCATAAGGCGTTAATCCAAAATACGCATCCTGCTTGTGATCAAAAGCGGACAGCTGCAGCCCGATGCTCTTATATTTTTTTTCGGGAAATACATAACCCGCTTTGGCGAATCCTTCATAGCGGTTGGTTTTGATGCCCATACCGTAATGATCGGTGGAAAATTTATCTTCCTTACTGTATGCAGTTTCGCCACCGGTCCGGTCATCCGCCAGCACCTTTATGCCAAACTGCACCATCCATCCCTTGCTGTCATCATATTTCCATCGGTTGATGGCGCTGAATAAATTCCCTGTTGGAAGGTCACGAAAACCATCTTTATTGAAATCGGATTTGTTGTATAAAAAGTTATCATGCAATAACAAGCCGGTCGACCATTTGCTGCCGATCTGCTGCGAGAGGTTAAGGTTCAGGTCCGAACGCCCCATGCTGTTTACATAACCATTGGCATACAGCCTGTCGGTGTTTTCCGGCTTCTTTAACTCTACATTGATCTGTCCGGCGATGCTTTCAAAACCATTCACCACAGAGCCTGTTCCTTTACTCAACTGGATGCTTTCAATCCACGGGCCGGCGATGCTGTTCAGCCCTAACGGGGTGGCAATGCCGCGGGGACCTGGTAAGTTTTCCACCGTAAGCTGGGTATAGTTCCCGGATAGTCCCAGCAACTGTATTTGTTTGGAACCTGTTACGGCATCGCTGTAGGATACATCTACCGAAGGATTGGTTTCAAAGCTTTCGCTGAGATTACAACAGGCGGCTTTCATCAACTCTTTGGAAGTAATGGTGGTGGCGCGAAAGGCACTGGAAGTATTCACAAACATGCTTTTTCGCCTGGCGGTAACCGTAATGGTATTCAATTGATGGTCAGACGCCATTACTACCTGCAGGGCGCTGTTGTCGGTTATTTGTACAGTGTCTGACCGGTAGCCGGTATAGCTGATCACCAGTAGCGAAACCGTTTCATGAAGCGGTAAAGAAAATACACCATGCTTATCAGACACAGTGGCCTTAGCAGTATTCAACCAGGCAATAGTTGCCCCGGCAAGCGCTGTAAAATTGCCCTTCTTATCTTCCGCCAGTACCACACCCGTTACGGCAGGCCCATCGCTTTGATGCTCATCAGCTGTTTCATTTGCCTCCATATCCCGGTAAAGGCAACATTCCGGCAGCGCGTTATAAGCTTTATCGGTGGCTTTTTTCAATTCGGTATCGTGTCCCACTGCGGCTATCCGGCTGTGTATATCCTCCAAAGCAATAACGGAAGGTTCATAAGTAAGGGTAAGCATTTGTGTGTTCACATTCCATTGGGCATTCTTTACCCCTTTAATGCTCACGGCTTTTTCTATACGCTGCTTGCACATACCGCAGGCGCCGGATACTTTAAAAGTAGTTGCTGTGTTCCCATTATTTTGGGCAGCAGCAGTCAATACAAAGAGAAGAGAAAGTACAGCAAGAGCTGTGTGCTGAAAAAATCTTATCATAAATGTTCATTTTGATTTAAAAACAGGAGATCGTGCTTCTGCTTTTAAGATCATATCCTGAACACCTGATGAAGTAGAAATAAGGGAGGTGTATACTGTTGCGTTTGTGCAGCAAAAACAACAGGAAGGGGATAAGAAAATAAAGGTTCGCCGGTGTAGGCAACCGTGTTAACCGGTAGAGCCGCTGCATTCACCTGGAATACTTTTACAGCTGGTTCCGAACTGAGATGGTCTTTATTCTCCGAAAAAGAAACCGATTTATATTCGCAGCAGGGCTTTTCACCCATAGCATGTTCGCTGCCGCAACCTTTATCTTTGACCGACGACCACTCAATATTCTTAAACTTACCGCAGCAATAATGCAACTGAAAGGTAACTCCCGAACTGGAAGCCCCGTACAGCATGATCAGCGCTATGACAAATATTTTTTTCACTGGTTACAAAAATATAAATAAGAACGGCTTATTTGCACATAATATTGTTAATATGCTGCCGGCTTCTACCACACATTAAGCAATGGTAACATCCTTATCTAAATATACATCCTGAATGGTCTGCAGCATGGCTACCCCTTCGCTGAAAGGCCGCTGGAACGCCTTACGGCCCAGGATCAACCCCATTCCCCCGGCACGCTTGTTGATCACCGCCGTGGTTACCGCTTCCTGCAGGTCGCTTTCACCTTTGCTTTCGCCGCCGCTGTTAATTAAGCCCACCCGGCCGCTGTAACAATTTAATACCTGGTAGCGGGTGAGATCAATAGGATGATCCGATGTTAATTCACTATATACCAGCGGGCTGGTTTTGCCATGCTTTGTTGCCAGGTAGCCGCCGTTATTGGTAGGTAATTTTTGCTTTATGATGTCTGCCTGTATAGTAACACCCAAATGATTAGCCTGGCCGGTAAGGTCGGCCGAGGTATGATAATCCACTCCATCCACCTTAAAGGCGTTGTTGCGGGTATAGCACCATAAAATAGTAGCCATCCCCAGCTCATGCGCTATTTCAAAAGCTTCTGCTATCTCTTTAAGCTGGCGGGCACTTTCGGCGCTTCCCCAGTAAATAGTGGCGCCCACGGCAACAGCACCCATATTCCATGCGTTTTTCACCGTACCGAAAAGCGTTTGATCGTAGCGGTTAGGATAGCTTAAGAACTCATTGTGATTGATCTTTACCACAAAGGGGATCTTATGTGCATACCGGCGGCTCATGATCCCTAATACACCAAAAGTAGATGCCACAGCATTGCAGCCACCCTCTATAGCCAGCTTAATGATGTTTTCCGGGTCAAAATAAAGCGGGTTAGGCGCAAAGGCCGAACCCGCACTATGTTCAATGCCCTGGTCTACCGGGAAAATACTGCAGTAGCCGGTGCCGCCCAAACGACCGTGATCCAGTAAAACCTGCAGGCTGCGCAACACCTGGTTATTGCGGTTGCTGTTTGCCCAAATTTCCGATACATGCCCGGGCGAGGGAAGGTGGATCGTTTTTCTATCAATAGTCGTACAGGTATGATCTAAAAGATAGGCAGCTTTATCACCCAGCAATTGTACGATATCGGAATGTGGCATAGTTCCTTTTTTTAATAAACAGAAATCGTTGTACAATGGCACATCACTATTTGATAGGGCCGGCTTTTTCAATCTGCTTCATAAGGCTGTTGTCCCATTCGCCTTCCACTTTAATTTGGGCAATAGCCCCGTAAGCAAACGCTTCTATCAGGTTATGGTTCAGATATACATAGGTGCCCGGCTCGCGGAATTTATATAAAGCCGCAGCGGCAGAACCGGCGGGGATAGCCCAGGTTTCCAGGTCGGTATAAGGCCGGTTATTGAACTTCCCTGCCGGCCAGTACAGATCTGCATGACCACCGATAAGGTGGATGCGGGTATCGCGGTTGGCCTGCGAAGTAATGAACAATACTTTTTCTCCCACTTTAGCCGTGAGTGCCCTCCTGCCGATGAGTGCCGTTTTATGACCGTTAAAGACAATATGGGTAGGAGTAAGCGTTTTGATGGCCGCTTCCATTTCCTGCATGCTCTGCTGGGGTGTGGCAATATTTTTATATTTCCCGTTGGCATCTTTAGGCAGGTAAAAGTCCTGCTCCGCAATATAATAGGCTTTGTCGTAAGTAACCGGGTTACCATTTTCGTCTTTCAATCCTTCACGGGGCAGCACCATTATAACGCCGTTCATACCCGAAACAACGTGCATAGGCACCATCATTCCCCCGGGTGCACAATGATACACGAAAACGCCCGGCCGGGTAGCCCTGAACCGGAACTTTACCTGCTGCCCGGGATTCACTTCAGAGATATCGCCTCCGCCCATTTTACCCGTTGCAGCATGAAAATCTATATTATGCAGCTGGGTATTGGTAGCCGGGTTTTTAAGCGTCAGCTCTACAAAATCATCCTGGTGCACAACGATCATAGGACCGGGCACGGAGCCATTGAAGGTCATCGCCCATATGGAATCGCCGGGCGCTATTTCTATTTTCTTTTCGGCGATGGTTAAAGTTACTTCAATGATCTTGGGTCCTCCGATAGCCACCTGGTCGTGCTTCGGCAAAAGCGGTGGAGCAACCATTTCCTGGGTCACTCTTTCCAGGTTATCTCCCTCTCCTTCATACGTTTTATCTACCACCGCCGCAACGCCGCCCTGCTTACACGCGGCAAATAAAACTATTGCGATAAGGACGATACATGAGTGTAAAACCGGTTTAACAAAATCTGCTGTTTGTTTTGATGCATTTTTTTTCATTGTGTATATTTATGTATTCTAATTCATTGCTTCATTCCATTTTTCGGCCTTAAAGCCTGCTTTTCCCACCGTTTTTATCACATCGCTTTCGTCTGCATCGGCTGCCGTAACGGTCAATAGCTTCCTGGGATCAGCAGTATCCACTTTCCAGTTGGCTTCTCCATAAGCCCCGTTCAGCAAGGGGGTTACCTTTTCTACGCATCCGCTGCAATTGATATTTGTTTTGAGTTGTATTGTTTTCATGATCTTATGTTTTTTTAAATATATTCATAATGGACGCACAGCATCCGACAGTTCATCATTTCAGCCACTTTAATCTTAAGCTGTTTGTTACTACGCTTACAGAACTGAGTGCCATGGCCGCTCCTGCAATCATGGGGTTTAAAAGGTATCCGTTTACGGGATATAAAATACCTGCAGCTATGGGAATACCGATAAAGTTATAAATAAATGCCCAAAACAGGTTTTGTTTTATAGTGGCAACCGTATGTTTTGATAATTGAATGGCTTTGGAGATCTTAGAAAGATCAGAAGAAATGATGGTCATTTTGGCCACATCCATCGCAATATCACTGCCTTTCCCCATTGCAATGCTCACATCCGCCTGCGCCAGCGCATGGCTGTCGTTAATACCATCTCCCACCATGGCCACGGTTTTGCCCTGCTGTTGCAGGGTTTTTACAAATTCCGCTTTTTGTGCAGGTAATACTTCCGCTTTAAAATGTGTTATTCCCACCTGGCCGGCAATGGCTTCTGCCGTAGCTGTGTTATCGCCCGTAAGCATATACACAGTGATACCGGCATCCTGCAATTGCTTTACCGCTTCTGCGGAAGACGCTTTTATTGCATCCGCAATGGCTACGGCCGCCAGCGCCTGCTTTTCATTGGCAAAGTAGATCACCGTTTTAGCTTCTGCCAGCCACTTTGCTGCCGCATGTTGCAATTGTTCCGACACTGCAATATTGCTCTTTTGCAGTAACGGAAGATTACCCACATACCACCATTGATCATTTATCTGTGCTTGTGCACCAAGACCTGTTACACTTTCAAAATGCTGTACAGGCACATCCACTACGGTACTAAAATGTTTTACGATCGCTTCCGCCAGCGGATGCTCGGACTGTTTTTCAACAGATACAAAAACAGGGAGTTCCCCCGTATCATTATTCAGCCAGATGACATCTGTAACAGTCGGTCTTCCCTCTGTTATGGTGCCGGTTTTGTCGAGAATGATAGCGTTCGTTTTTTTTGCCAGCTCCAGGCTTTCAGCATCCTTGATAAGAATACCGTTTTCGGCGCCCTTGCCCACGCCCACCATAATGGCTGTTGGTGTAGCCAGCCCTAATGCGCAAGGACAAGCGATAACCAACACCGTGATCATTGCCAGCAGCCCGTGGGTAAAGCCGTTGTCCCCTCCTAAAATGATCCACAGCACCAGGCTCAGCAATGCAATACCTATCACTACCGGCACGAAGATGCCCGCAATTTTATCCACCAGCCTTTGCACGGGAGCTTTACTGCCCTGGGCTTCCTGCACCATTTTAATAATATGCGCCAGCACGGTATCACCTCCCACTTTACCGGCAACAAACCGGAAGCTTCCTTTTTGGTTAATGGTCCCCGCAAATACTTTCGCACCTTTTGTCTTTTCAACCGGTACAGGCTCGCCACTGATCATGCTTTCATCTACAAAAGAGCTGCCGGCGCTTACCATTCCATCTACCGGTATCCTTTCTCCCGGCTTCACCAGTAAGGTATCGCCCACGGCTACACCGGCAACAGCTGTTTCCTCCTGCCTGCCATCTTCATGTATTACCGTAACGGCATCAGGCTGTAAGCCCATGAGCTTTTTGATAGCCGAGGAAGTATTTCCCTTTGCCTTTTCTTCCAGCAATTTTCCCAACAATATAAAAGTGATGATCACCGCAGCAGCCTCAAAATACACATGCGCGTGCAGACCTTTGCTATGCCAGTAGGTAGGAAATAAAGTATTAAAAACGCTGAACAAATACGCTACGCCTGTGCTTAATGCTACCAGGGTGTCCATATTAGCCGAGCGGTGCTTTGCCTGCTTCCAGGCGCCCACAAAGAATTGTTTTCCAAAAATAAAGATCACCGGGGTGCTCAGTGCCCACATGATATAGTTGGCGTAAGGTATACCTGTCCGTCCGTCAGGCGGGTCCATGAAGAACATCCCTATGACCACAACCGGGATGGACAGTGCTGCCGCTGCAATGGTTTTTGATTTGAGGTTTTTGTACTGCTTTTGCTGCAATGCTTCGAGCGCATCTTTTGCATCTTCACTTTCATCAATCACCAGGTCGTACCCGATGCCCTGCAAGGCAGCTTTTAGCCGGGGCGGGGCTGTAACTGTAGGAATATATTCCACGAGCGCATTACCGTTGGCATAATTGACCGCTGCATTTACAACCCCCGGCTGACTGCGCAAAATACTCTCCGAGCTTGCGACACAGGAAGCGCAGCGCATATTTAGCACAGGGAAGGATTGCCTGATGGTATCTACCCCATAGCCCAGGTCACGAATGGCTTTCACCGCTTCCGGTAACACCTCCGCCGCATCATCCGTATCAATGACCGCTCTTTTATTGTTCAACTCCACTTTGTGCGCGGTAATACCTTCTATTTTGCTTAAGCCCTTATCCACAATGAGCGCGCAATGTTCGCTTTCCACACCAGACAGGGGTAAACGATAAGTATGATCTGCTGTATTCATCTTTAGCTTATTTATTGCAAAGCAAAGTTCCGCACAATAAGATACCTATTGTTACATCATTAGGGATAAAAAGTATATTTAATTGCAGCGGCAGATCAGTGAACAGCGTCCAACCCTTTGCGGTGGGAACCGCCTAACTGTCTGAACTGTGTGGGAGTCATACCGGTGAGCTTTTTAAACTGGTTGCTCACATGCTGTACACTGCTGTAGCCGAGGTTGAAGGCGATCTGGCTTAAAGACAGCTCGTTGTACATCAGCCATTCCTTTATTTTCACTATTTTTTGCAAAATAAAAAACTG
>CAZREP010000022.1:19716-38395 GCA_964599035.1 uncultured Terrimonas sp.
ATAGTAACACCTTCCACCTCGGAGAATAGTTTACTGAGAGAAGAATAGTCTTTGAATATGTTTTTACCGATGTATTTGCTTACACTGAAATGATCTTCTATATTTCCCTTCTGTACTTTACTGATCAGCAGGTTCTTTATTTTTTCGATCAGCTGCATGCGCTGATCATCTAATAATTCAAAGCCGTTTTGGCTAAGGACTGCTGCCAATAGCTCCAGCTTCTTTTTGCCGGGGTCTTTCATCAATTCCACCTCCCCCAGGCGCACAGACAAAGCCCTGAGCTTACTATCTTTTACAATCTGCTCCACCGCGCTGATGCAGCGCGGGCAAACCATATTTTTTATAATTAGCTTCATCTTATTGGTCAGCTTTCTGCCATACGTCCGCGTATAGCTCAGGATGGCGCTTAAACTGCGCATGTACATAAGGACACAGGGGAATGACCTTCATTTCATTCCTCCGGGCATGATCTACCATAGCAACCAGCAGCTGCTTTCCCAATCCTTTACCCTCCGCCCGAGGCAACACTTCGGTATGATACACCGTTAACAGACCATTGGAGACGCTGATCACCATTTCTGCCACCTGCGTTTCTCCCTCCATGATGTAAAAACGGCCATGGCCTTTTTCATCCAGTTTTAGTTTAATGTCTTCTGCCATTTTTCAGAGATTTTATAATACCACTATTTCAATACAACTTAAAACAGCCACGAATACACGAACAAATATATCAAAACACAAATCTATCACTTATAACCACAGATGCGTTCTTTTATATGCGCTACAAAACCGTTAATTGATATTTTAAAGCGATAGTCGCTAAATGTGAAGGCTTTAAGGACAGTTAAGACCATATAAAACAATCATCCAATACTATTTCCGCTGCGCACCTTTAAACAAAGCATGATCAATGGAATACCTGCCGCTGCCCATAATGAACAGCGCCGCATAGGTGAGCAGGTAGTGCAGTCCCATTTCCTGCTTCACGAAAGGGTCTGCAATATGCACATGAAATACCACTACCAGCATGGTTATTGCCGGAGGAATGACCGCGAGCCGTGTACCCAGTCCAACCATAACGAACAGGGAACAAACCACTTCACTAAAAATAGCGAGGCATAGACTAAATGTTGCTCCCAGTCCTAAAAAATCCATGAACTGAACAGGGTCTTCGGACAGCTTTCCTATTTTGGGAATGCCATGTGTGAACATTAGCAGGGCAATACCGATACGGATAATCAGTAAAGAAACATCTACACTTTTTTCACTATAATGTGTGCTGAATAATTTTATCATAACTCATTTTTTATTTTTTCTCTGATTGCTTTGAAGCGTTTAGTGCTTTTCTTACGACAGGCGCTACTTTTGTGCCAAACAATTCTATAGATTTCATGGTCTTTGCATGCGGCACATTGCCTACGCTGGCCTGCGCCAGGAAGCGGGTATTGCCAAACAGTTCATGTTCATATAATATCTTGTCAATTACTTCCTGAATACTACCTACCATTAAAGTGCTTTCGGGCGCCCGCGAATGATCAAATTGCTGCCGGCTCAATAGCGACCAGCCCCTGTCGCGCCCAACGCGGTTCATCATCGCGGCATAATAGGGATAAAACTCATTCGCTGCTTTTTGTGAATCCTCTCCCACATACACATGGTTGTTGATGCCCATTTGCAGGTTGTTCAAATCCTTTCCCGTTTTTTTTGCGGTTTCCCGATACAGGTTTACAAAGGGCACAAACTGCTCCGGTCTTCCACCTATAATGGCTAACATCAATGGCAACCCAAGCGTAGCCGCCCTCACGGCAGATGCAGGTGTGCCCCCGGCTGCAAGCCAGATAGGAATAGACGGTTGGTATGGCCGTGGATATACACCAAGATCGTTAAACGAAGCCCGGTGCTTTCCCTGCCAGGAAAGCTTTTCACTTTTATTTAGCTTCAGCAGCAGGTCTAATTTCTCTGTAAAAAGCTCATCATAATCATTCAAATCGTAACCGAACAAAGGAAAAGATTCAATGAATGAGCCCCTGCCGGCCATTATTTCCGCACGTCCGCCCGATAAAAGATCTACCGTGGCAAAATCCTGGAACACGCGAACCGGGTCGTCTGAGCTTAATACCGTTACAGCACTGGCGAGCTTTATATTTTTAGTAACCGCTGCCGCCGCGCCCAATATTACAGCAGGAGATGATACAGCATAATCGGGGCGGTGATGCTCACCAACACCAAATACATCCAACCCTAACTGGTCAGCAAGCCGGATCTCTTCCACCAGGTCTTTGATCCGCTGGTGTGCATTGATCCCCGGCCCCGGCAATGCTTCCGGGTGCATGTCGGCAAAAGTAATGAGACCTAATTCCATTGTAACGTAATTTATTTTTTAGTAATGCCGATTTATAAATGGTGAATAGTGAATGGTGAATAGTAAGTGGTGAAAAGTTCTCATTCTATCGTTCTCTTTCTCACCTTATCCTCTCACCCCTTACCACCTACTCCTCATCTCTTCCCTCCTATTGCGCCAGGTATCCTCCATCCACATTATAGTAAGCGCCTGTTACAAAAGAAGCTTTATCCGAGCTCAGCCACAATACCAGCTCTGCCACTTCTTCTGCCCTTCCTAACCTTCCTATAGGATGAAGCCCTACCAGCGCCTTCATCGTTGGCTCATCCAACGAATCGAGCAGGGGCGTGCTGATATAGCCCGGGCCAACTGCATTGATACGGATTTTCTGATCTGCATATTCAAGAGCGGCAGATTCCGTTAGGCCAATTACACCATGCTTGGCTGCTACATAGGCAGCCGATCCTTTTGTGCCCACCTTGCCAAGTATAGATGCCATGTTTACGATGCTACCTCCACCTGAAGAAAGTATAGCGGGGATCTGATAGTGCAACCCATAAAATACGCCGGAAAGGTTTATGGAAATTGTTTTGTCCCATCCATCCACCGGGTATTCGCCTACAGGAGCGATAGGCCCGCCTATACCGGCATTGTTCACTGCAATATGCAGAGCGCCGTATTTTGCAACGGTCTGCTCTACAAGCTTTTGGTTATCTTCCGGGCTGGAGGTATCTGCCTTAATAAAAAAAGCTTCACCGCCATTCTTTTTAATTTCATCCGCAACCGCGTTCCCATGCGCTTCATTAATATCCGACACCACTACCTTTGCACCTTCTGCCGCATAGAGCTGTGATATGGCTTTACCAATGCCTGAACCGCCGCCGGTTACAATGGCTACCTTATTTTGTAATGATTTCATAACACATATATTTAAAAGTGAAAAAATAATCTTATACTACCCATTGTCTTCTTTTATCGCCTTCAGTCCTTTTGTCCAGCGCACCATCTGCTTTAACATATTGACTGCCGCCTTATGCGCCGACTCACCGCCTTCAAATTCATTCTGGTCGTTGATGTTTTTCTGAAAAAAAGGGAAGTTCACCGACTCTGTTAAGGGAACCATCCTGAAGGTAGACAGGTCGGCCTTTAATGCATTGGTTGCCCTGGTGCCTGCCGAAATACCGCCGTAGCTAACTATAGCAGCTGGCTTATAACCCCATTCCTGCGAAAGATATTCCAACGCATTCCTTAATGGAGCGGGGTAATTGTAGTCGTATTCGGCAGTTACAAAAATAAAAGCGTCTGCCTCGTCTATTTTAGCGCTCCACCATTTGGTATGCTCGTGCTGGTATTTTTTTAATAAAGGGTGATTGGGCTCATTCATCATAGGCAGGTTGATCTCCCCGAGATCCAAAAATTCCACGTCAAAATTTCCATTTTGCCTGGCTATGTCTTCTATCCATTTTGCCACCAGCGGGCCTTTTCTGCCCGGACGAACGGTTGATGAAATTATTTTGAGGTTGTACATTTTATCTTTGTTTTGCTTATTATTCGTTTGTTGTCTATTATCCTATCTTAACCGAAGTCATCGTTAGTGACCCTGCCACTGCCTTATCATTAAAAAAGGCAATTTCATCTTTGTCTTTCTTTAATCCCAAAGTATACAACAGCGGCAAATAATGTTCCGGGGTAGGAATAGCCAGTTGTCCCTCCCTGCCGAAACCTTCATAACGGATCAGTGGTTTGTGGTCACCATCGCTGATCAGTTGTTTGAAAGTATCATTCATCTTCAATGCCCAGTCGTATCCATAACCCGGCTCATCCATTTTATCCCATGCCACCATCCTAAGGTTGTGAACCATATTACCGCTCCCTATGATCAATACGCCTTTCTTTCTTAATGCCTGCAATTCCTTGGCCAGTTCGTAGTGATATTGCGGCCCTTTTGTATAATCAATGCTCAACTGCAATACCGGGATATTCGCTTCGGGGTACATATGCCTCACTACCGTCCATGCGCCGTGATCAAGCCCCCAGTCGTGCGACATTTCCACGGGAGAAGAATGAATAAGAGCAGCCGTTTCTTTGGCCAGCAGGGCATTACCAGGCGCAGGATACTGCACATCAAACAAGGCCTGCGGAAATCCTCCGAAATCATGAATGGTTGGGGGAAAGTCCATTGCCGTTATACGCGTTCCTTTACTGAACCAGTGCGCAGACACTACCAATACCGCTGCAGGTGCTGGAATTTCTTTGGCCATTTGGGTCCAGCGCCTGCTGAATTCATTGTCTTCAATTCCGTTCATAGGCGAACCATGACCGATGAACAGAACAGGCATAACCTGTTCCTGCTCTTTCAGTTCACTGGTAAACCTGTTGAATGCCGATAAACCTGTCATTGCTGCTGCTCCTGTAATTATAGTATAAATAAATTTTTTACGCTCCATTGCGTGTGATTATTGTTTTATGAATTCTCCATCGGCCCTGATCTGAACCTCGTCACTGATCATAGGTGCAGGAAATTTTGGACCAATATTAAAATCAGAACGTTTTAACACGCCTGTTAACTGGAAACCAGCAGTAACGGCCTTCGACTGCGGGTTTTCTATTGTTCCCCGGTACCACAGCTCCATCGTAACCGGTTTGGTAATGCCATAAAGCGTAAGGTCGCCCGTGATCCGGTATTTGTTTTGTGCAGTCTTTTTTACCGATGTGCTTTTAAAAGTCATTTTAGGATACTTTTCCACGTCAAAAAAGTCAGCGCTTTTCAAATGATCATCGCGCATCTGTACCTCCGTATTAATAGAAGCCACATCTACCGATAGTTCAAAAACGGCATCGCTGAAATCAGGTCGGTTGGCAACGGCGGTAACGTCAAAGGTTTTAAACAATCCCGCCACATCAGATATCCCGAGATGGGTAACGGTAAAAGTCAGCTTGGAATGCATAGGATCAACCTTCCAGGCAGTTTGTGCAAGTAAGGCAGTGCTTAAAAAGGTAACTACCAGAATAGAAAATAATTTTTTCATAACTTGATTTTTTTGTTGTTTGTTTTATTGAATGTTTATTATTTGTTGTTTGATTACATGATTTGATCCGGAAAACAAAGCCTCTTCTATGCTTTTGGCAATACTATATTTTCCGCTTCAAATGCCTGCCAGCTTTGCTGTAAAGCCTGCAAAAAAGTGGCGGACGACTGAGCGCCGGACACAGCGTACTTGTCATTGAACACAAAGAACGGTACGCCTCTTACACCAATAGCACGCGCCTGTCTTTCATCTTCTTCTACCTCTTTTGCAAAGGCACCGGAAGCAAGCATAACCCTTACCTCTTCCTTATTGAGACCAACAGCAGCTGCAGTTTCTATAAGTGTTTCCTCATCATCAATATTTTTACCTTCCGTAAAATGCGCTTTGAACAATTGTTCTTCCACCTCATTGCCTAACCCCTTCGTTTTGGCCAACTGGATTAACCTGTGTGCATTGAACGAATTGGCGACCACCGTTTTTTCAAAATCAAAATCCAGCCCCACTTCTTTAGCAACCCTGGTTACATGATCGTGCATCTCTCCGGCATCCTTCTTTGAAAGGCCTTTGATCGCAGCAATATGGTCAACCGCATTAATATCGGGTTTCGTTTCAAGGTTCGGATCCAACTGAAAACTGCGCCATATTACCTCTATCTTGTCTTTACCGGCAAAGGCATCCAATGCCTTTTCAAATTTCTTTTTGCCAATATAGCAAAACGGGCAGCGTATGTCCGACCATATATTTATCTTCATTGTTCCCGTCATTATAATAAGTTTTACAAATTAGCTGAAAAGGATTGAGATCAATAGGCAACGGTAAAACGTTGGCGGATATGCTTTGCATTTTCCGCTTCGTCAATAATAGCTACCGCAAGATCATCTACCGATATGGTGCTTTTATTATTGGCATCGAAGACCGGGTTATCCGACCCTGTTCTGTATACACCTGTTCTTTTCCTGGGCAAGCCCTGGTGCATTTCCAAAGCGGGACTTAAAAAAGTCCAGTCTAACTGCTCTTCTTTTTTCAGGAGACTGAGATAATCCCTGGCCGCCAAAGCGCCGGGTTTCCAGTCGGTCGGAAACTCAGACGTATCAACCACCTGCACGCCGGGGGCAATGAACAGGCTGCCTGCTCCGCCCACAACGATCAGCCGCTTTACGCCCGACCGCTTTGTGGCTTCCTGAACAGACTGCGATCCTTTCAAAAATTCATTGTACAGGTCGGGGTTGTTCCATCCGGCATTATATGCGCTTATAACAACATCGCTTCCTTTTATCTGTTCTGCCAAAGCCGCAGTATCCATTACGTCGCCGCGAACCACAGAAAGCTGATCATTTTGCATGCTTATTTTTCCGGGATCCCGTACAATGGCGGTTACCTTATGACCCCTGTTCAACGCCTCTTTTAAAACTGCGGAACCTACAAATCCCGTTGCTCCTATTAATGTTAGTTTCATTTGTGTTTGTTTATTTTATTGATGTAATATTTTCCAGCCTGCCAGCCAGTTGTAATTGTATTTTATACCCAGACGGATAAGCAACAACTGCATATTTTCCAGTATCCTGCTCACCGACAGATCGCCCGCTACAATTGGATTGAACCCAGCGGTCTGCACCAGTTCTTTTACTGTTTCCAGTGCATCACTGTCATTGCCCGCAATAAATGCATCAACCTGTTTTCCATCAATTACCGGCTGTGCAAAATCGGCCGCGAATGTGGTGTTGAATGCTTTGACCACTTTAGAATTGGGCAACAATTTCTGTAACTCTTCTGCAGCACTTGTATCTGACGCAGTTACCAGTCCATCGAATGAATCATTCAAAGGGTTGGCAATGCTCACAACGATCTTCTGGTTTGCCACCTCTCTTATCTTATCGGCTATTTCTTTTTCTGCGGCAAAAGGAGCGGCAACAATAATAACATCCGCCTCCCAGCTCGCTGTATAGCTGCAATTAATGGATTCTACATCTGCGCCGGGATGAGCATTGATGATTTCTTTTTCGAAATTTTTTAATTTACCTTTATCCTCGGCAAACAACAATAACCGGTAATTGCCTTTGGAAAGGCTTTTTGAAATAGCAGTGCCCATACTACCTGATGCCCCGATAATGGCTATGGTTTGTTTTGTTCGCATATCATAATAAAATTTGATACTGCAAAACTACGTCAGTTACAAGCTGTTCTCCATTGCTTTTGGATAAGAAAGCCTGTTGATCATTATCAAGGCCGAGCATTGATAAAAATCAATATCACTTTTCTTTCATCTTTCTGCGAACCCGGCTTAAGGTTTCGGGAGTAAGTCCCATATAGGAAGCGATCATGCGCTGGGGCACGCGTTGTATGAGATTGGGGTAAAGCCTGGTGAGGTTAATGTACCGCTCTTCCAGCGACATGCTCAACATGGAAGTAATTCTTTTTTGCATGGCCATATAAGCGCCTGTTATCTGCAGGCGGGTATATACTTCATACTCGGGAATCTGCTTCAGTATTTCTTCCTGTGCGCTTTTACTGATGAGCACCAGCTCTGAATCTTCCAACGCATCAATATTGTAGGTGGCAGGATTGCCGGTCATAAAGCTGTACATATCAGATATAGTCCAGCCTTCAAAGGCAAACTGGATAATATGTTCCGCCCCCTTTTCATCTACCGAATAAGCTCTTAGCGCACCTTTTTCAACAAAAGCAGCATATTTAGCCACATCACCCTCCTGCAGCAGGTACTGGTTTTTACGGATTTTTTTGGGGATAAGATACTGCTTTATAATGTGCTGCTGATCCGGGATTAGCGTTATCCTTTCAGCCAATTTTTCGAAAAACAATTCGTACATAAAGCATCCCAATTATTCCAATAGTAAAATTTACTTTCTGCGCTCTTTTCTGATATTGCAGAAAGGGCATACCGGCAACACTGCCCTTATTGTTCCTGGCCGAGCTGCATGATCTTCTTCCTTTCTCCCACTATCCATACAATATCGCCCCATTCAAAAACGGCAGACGAATCGGGGTTCAGTATCCTTTCTTTTTCACGCTGTATCCCTACAATTAGCCCGTTGGTACGTTCGCGTAAGCCGGAATTGCGTATGGTAAGGCCTTTTAAACGGGTATGCTCGTCTACGAGTATTTTTTCAAGGGAAATGTCGCCGATATCCAGTGCTTCACCCGGTATGCTTTCTTCTGCATCAAATACCGGCTTGAACGTCTGTATCTGATCATCGGTAGCAATGATCCCCACCTTATCAAAAGGCAGCAGCCTTGCACGACGGCCAGGAATATTGAGAAGCTGGTCGCCCCGTTTAATATACACGATATTGATCCCGTACTGTTCCCGCCAGGCCAGTTCCAACAGGGTTTTGCCAATATATCCCGCGTTAGGATTTACTTCCATTTCTATAATATGAGCATCCCAGGGTACAAGGTCGGACTGGAAATCAACATTCTTCCGCAGGATGTTCGTTTCCGCAGAGCCGCCGTTTGCGGCGGCCGTTTCGCGGGCATTGAGATTAGTGATGAACCGGCTTTCAATGCGTTGGTAAAATTTCTGGATTCTCTTGGAAAATATGATCAATACCAGCACGGTAATCGGTATCGCCACCAGCAGTGCCACCTGTGTTGAAACCAGCCTATCGACCCAGAAGCCGATTACCAGTACGCCCAGGATATTCCTGGAGATCTCCACAATCAGCAAGGGACCGCGGTTGTATTTTTTATCTATCCACAGCTCTTTATAGGCCTGGTTACTGGGCCGCTTTGCCATAAGAGCCCACATAAAAGGTGCGGCAGCGCCCAGTGAAATTACGAGTATGATAATGATCCGCAAGGCTTCGCTTTCTACCCTTTCATTAACGAAAGGAACAAGGAAGTTAGAGGAAACCAATACCAGCGCCAGCAACACGATGCCATTGGTAAGCGCAATCCGGCTATAGCTTTTTAATACCACCTTCCAGTCACTTTCGGCCTGGATGCTTTGTGTGCTCGACGAGTACCTGTTCAGTCTGTTCACCCACCTATCCGGCAGCAGCTTTGCAATAAAATTATAAAAAGGCTCCGAATACTTAATCAGGTAGGGGGTTGTGAAAGTGGTAATAGCAGAAGCGCCTACCGCTATAGGAAAGAGAAAATCGGAAATAACGCCCAGTGAAAGCCCGAGTGTAGCCACAATAAACGCAAACTCACCGATCTGCGCCATGCTCATACCCACCTGCACCGACTGCTTAAGCGGCTGCCCTGAGATCAGCGCTCCCAATGTAGTGCTAAACAATTTTCCGAATAAAGTAAGCAGGGTTACGGCAAGGATAGGCCATACATATTCCACCATGGCAGCGGGGTCGATCATCATACCCACCGACACAAAAAATACAGAGCCAAAAAGATCCTTTACCGGTTTAATGAGATGCTCTACTTTTTCTGCAAAAGTGGTCTCCGCAATAATAGATCCCATAACGAAAGCCCCCAGCTCTGCAGAGAAGCCTACCTGCGTGGCCAAAACTACCATACCCAGGCATAAGCCGAGTGAAAGAATGAGCAGGGTTTCTTCATCCATTAATTTTTTTGCCCTTTTTAAAAAAGTAGGCAACAGAAAAATACCGGCTATAAACCATAACGCCAGAAAGAACAACAGCTTCAGAATGGTCAACAATATCTCCGTTCCTTCAAACTGCTGGGTAACAGCCACTGTTGAAAGCAGCACCATCAGCAATATCACCACAATGTCCTCTACCACCAGCACGCCAAATACAATACGGGCAAACTGTTTTGTTTTTATACCCAGCTCATCAAAGGCCTTGATAATAATAGTGGTGGAAGAACTGGCCAGCATGCCACCCAGGAAAAGGCTGTCCATGGTAGACCACCCCAATATTTTACCCAGGAAATAACCTGCTATGGTAATAAATAAGATTTCAACCAGGGCGGTTATGGAAGCCGAGCCTCCCACCCGCATCAGCTTTTTAAAGCTGAACTCCAACCCCAGGCTGAACAGCAGGAAGATAACCCCGATCTCTGCGAGCGTCTTCACATTTTCATTGTCCACAACGGTTGGTGTAAGACGAAAATGAGGTCCAACCAGGAAACCTGCTATTATATAGCCCAATACCAGGGGCTGTTTGATCCGTTTAAAAAGTAAGGTTACAATGGCTCCGGCCATTAAGATAAGCGCTAAATCCTGAATCAGTTTTGGTAAATGCCCCATTCAATAAATTATTTATAAGCGTTTGTGAAGTTCTTAAAGTACGCAAAAATATTTAAAAAAACCAGTCCAATATAATTCTGCAAATGACCGATATCCTGCTCCGGAATGACGGTAATCATAACCACAGTGATTTACCGTGCATTATTTTGTACTGGTTTACCGGATACCCGGAAAAAACTGCTCATTCACACAACAACAAAATGATTATGAAAAAAAATTACCTGCTTCTCGCCACCCTGCTCACAGGCGCCATGATCTGGCTGGCCTGCAATAATGCTTCTACAGGCGCAGCATCTGACCAGGCTGCAACCACGTCTGCTGCCGCTACGCTCAGCGGACAGTCCGGTGTACAGGACAATGAATCGCAAAAGGATGTGGTAAAAATAGCGGCGGGCAGCGCCGACCATACCACCCTGGTAAAAGCCCTGCAGGCTGCGGAATACGTAGACGCTCTTTCCAACGCGGGGCCATTCACCGTATTTGCTCCCACCAATGCCGCTTTTGAGAAACTGCCTGCGGGTACGGTCGAGAGTTTGCTCAAGCCCGAAAAAAAGGATGATCTCCGCAACATACTGGAATACCATGTATATATCGGCGTATTAAAGCCGGAGATGCTCAAAGACGGGCAAAGTTTCGGACAGGCCAATGGCGATAATATTACAATAGCCGTAAAGGATGGAAAGGCTACGGTAAACGGGGCAAATATAGTGGCCTCTGTCCCCGCATCCAACGGCATTATACATGTTATAGATGCGGTATTGCTGCCGCCGGCCAAATAAATACCCCTTGCTTATCTGCCGCGAATGAACGAATGACCACGAAACATTTGTGCCAATTCGTGCCTTCGTGGCCACTTCCTTCTAAAATGTCCATGCCGGAATAATATCATATGCTATATGAAGTCTCCCAACTTCGTATAGCATATGTTCTCCCGGGACTCTGTCCCCGAAAAACATCCTCTGCAAAATAAACCCCTTCTTATCTGCCTCGAATGCACGAATGAACACGAAGATATCAGTATCCATTCGTGTATTCACGGCTAAAATCCAACCAACATTTCTATCTGCTCCGAATGTCTTAAATTGCAGCGCAAATGCAGGAGGTAAAAACACACCATATTGCTTCCGTGACAGAACGCCGCAACCCCTTCCCGCTTCCAGACTTTACCTCTTGCAACACATTCGTTTTAAAGAAAAGGAGGAGCTGATATGTTAGGTTTTCATTTTTCACTATACGATCCGCGGCAAAACGGCAAAACACGATTTGAGCAACTACTTGAGTTGTTCATGCAACTGCTCACTTATACCAGCGGCGACGCGGGCGAGGCGCTCAACTGGCTTACCCAGCTGGATAAGCAATACCAGCTCACCGACGACGAATATGGCATGGGCGATTTTATTGATGAACTGAAAGAAAAAGGATATATCGACGATAACCGGGAGACCGGCTCCATCAGCATCACTCCCAAAACCGAGAAGGGCATACGTAAAAGAAGCCTTGAAGAGATCTTCGGTAAGCTGAAAAAGACAAAAAAAGGCAATCACCCAACCTTCAAGCCAGGGCAGGGCGACGAGATCAACCCCGAAACCCGGCCCTTCCAGTTCGGTGATATGCTGGAGCAGATCGATTTTGTAAGTTCTATCCGCAATGCGCAGATCAATCATGGCATAGATCAGTTGCAATTAGGGGAAGAAGACCTGGAGATCAGGGAAACGGACTTTAAATCGCAGACGTCTACTGTGCTGATGATCGACATCTCCCATTCCATGATCCTGTATGGCGAAGACCGCATTACCCCTGCCAAAAAGGTAGCTATGGCACTCAGCGAGCTGATCACAACCAGATACCCGAAAGATACGCTCGATATTGTGGTGTTCGGTAATGATGCCTGGCCGATTGAGATCAAAGACATTCCTTACCTGCAGGTAGGCCCGTATCATACCAACACGGTAGCGGGACTGGAATTGGCGATGGATATTTTACGGCGGCGGAAAAACCCCAACAAGCAAATATTCATGATCACCGACGGAAAGCCAACCTGTCTTAAGTCGGGTAAACGCTATTATAAAAACAGCTTCGGGTTAGACCGTAAGATCATTAACCGCTGCATTAACCTTGCCGCGCAGTGCAAAAAATTAAAGATCCCCATCACTACCTTTATGATCGCTACAGATCCCTATTTGCAGCGTTTCGTTACAGAATTTACGGAAACCAATAATGGCAAGGCTTTTTTTGCGGCATTGGATAATCTCGGCGCTTTTGTATTCAGGGACTTTGAAAGCGGAAAACAAAAAACGGTGTATTAAAATCATTGGAACGGTGATGGATTTTCCGGAAAACAGGAACCGCTCCCTAAAAAAAAGTTAAAATGAGCAAAACCATATTACCGGCAACATTAGGCGAATTAAAAAAATCAGGATATAAAAGCAAACGGATCAAAGATGAAATAAGAGATAATCTGATCCTGAAACTACAGCAGGATGAATCTACTTTCCCTGGTATCATCGGGTATGAAGAAACGGTGATCCCTGATACCGAGAGAGCGCTCTTATCGCGGCATAATATTTTGTTCCTCGGCTTGCGTGGGCAGGCAAAAACACGCATGGCACGCCAGATGACAGACCTGCTGGACGAATATATACCGGTGGTTGCCGGCAGCGAAACCAATGACGACCCTTTGCACCCGCTTTCACGCTATGCACAGGAACTGATCGCCGAAAAAAGAGAAGCCACGCCCATAACCTGGCTTCACCGCAGCGAACGCTATGGTGAAAAATTAGCCACGCCCGATGTGAGCGTTGCCGACCTGATCGGCGATATAGACCCCATAAAGGCTGCTAACCTCAGGCTCACTTTCGCCGATGAAAGAGTGATCCACTATGGTATTATTCCAAGGAGTAACCGGGGCATTTTTGTGATCAATGAACTACCCGATCTGCAGGCAAGGATACAGGTGGCGTTGTTCAATATCCTGCAGGAAGGAGATATACAGATCCGCGGGTTTAAGCTGCGGCTTCCCCTTGATATATTATTTGTATTCACGGCTAACCCCGAGGACTACACGAACAGGGGTTCTATTGTAACGCCGTTAAAAGATCGTATTGAAAGCCAGATATTAACGCACTATCCCAAAAGTATTGAAGACTCGCTTACCATCACCGAACAGGAAGCAGATATACCGGAAGCACAAACAGAAAAAGTAAAGATCAGCGACCTGGTAAAACGGCTTATTGAACAGGTGGCTTTTGAGGCAAGGGGAAGTGAAATGGTAGACCAGAAAAGTGGCGTATCGGCCCGGTTGCCCATTGCGGCCTACGAAAACGCGGTAAGCGCAGCCGAGAGAAGGGCGATCATTAATAAAGAAAAGGAAACACAGGTATGGATATCCGATTTAACCGGTATTATACCTTCTGTTACAGGCAAGGTAGAACTGGTATATGAAGGAGAGCAGGAAGGACCTTACCAGGTAGCATTTAACCTGCTGGGCAAAGCTATCCGCACGCAGTTCATACAATATTTCCCCAACCCCGATGCATTAAAAAAGAAACGGGGGCAGCAAAAAGAAGTGGATAACAATCCTTATCGTCCCATTATCAACTGGTTCGACAAGGGAAATGCGCTGGACATTTTATTCAATATAACCGATAAAGAAAAGATCCGGCTATTGTATAAGGTAGACGGGCTGTACGGGCTGGTGAAAAAAACTTTCCCTCATGCCAATGAAAAAGAGAATGCCCTGCTGATGGAGCTGATCCTGCACGGGCTGTCGTCGTACTCACTGATCAGTAAAAAGGTGCTGGACGGAAAGATCGAGTTTAAAGATCTGATGGGCTCTATGCTCAACATCGGCAGTGAAACCTCTTCGTATGAAGATGAAGAAGGGTTTGAGCAGGAGGGATATTAGGTGTGAGGTATCAGGTGTGATGTTCACCTGATAGACTGACTGCTCATACCTGATACCTACAAAGCATCAAGATCCAAAAGACAAGATCCAAATAAAAATTCAAATATAAAATCTCACCTCATTTCTGATACCCATCAAAATGTCCTGAGACCTCATACCTGACACCTGATACCCAGAAAGCACCAAGCCCCAAATCACAAGAACCAAATAAACTTGCCTATCGACAGGCAGGTGTCAAATCCGAAGCCGTAAATCTGAAATGTAGAAGGAAACTTTCCCTAACTACAAACTATAAACTCCCAAACTACAAACTTGCAACCCAAAACCTGAAACTTGAAACCTGCCATCTCCTCTCCTCACACAATATTCACCTCTCTTTCCAGCACTATGCCAAATCTTTCCTGAACACTGTGCACTATTTCCCCGCTTAGATCATAGATATCCCTGCCTGTGGCCCTGCCGTAGTTTACCAATACCAGTGCCTGCTTAACATGCACACCGGCATCTCCCCGGCGAAAGCCCTTCCATCCGCATTGTTCAATAAGCCACCCTGCCGCCAGTTTCACCATTTTTCCCTGGTCATTATCCGGCAGGGCATATTTCTTAGCCGGGTAATGCGGAATGCCGGGATAGGCTTTTTCTAAAGCGTTGAATTGCTGTTGCGAAATTTCAGGGTTCTTAAAAAAACTTCCTGCATTGCCAATTACCGCAGGGTCGGGCAATTTGGAAGAACGGATATTGATCACGGCCTGTGCAACGGCCTGTATGCTTAAGTCTTTTGCTCCCATCTTTTCCAACTCCTGCCGGATGGCGCCATAGGAAATATGAAATACGGGATGCTTATGAAGCCGGAAAGTTACATTCAGTATAACGAACTTGTCTTTATACTTTTTTTTGAATACGCTTTCCCTGTAGCCAAAGGCACAGTCTCCTGCCGTAAAATGATGTATCCTTTTATCGTGCAGGTGATATGCGCTTAAGCTGTTAAACACTTCCTGCAATTCCACCCCGTAAGCACCTATGTTCTGCATAGGGGCCGCCCCCACATTACCCGGTATCAGCGAGAGGTTCTCCAATCCGGCCCAGTTGCGCCGTATGCAATACTGAACAAACCTGTGCCAGTTCTCACCTGCACCCGCCCGCACATATACATCCGTATCATCTTCTTTTATTTCCTCTATACCCATGATCTCATTTTTCAGCACCATACCATCTATATCACCGGTAAAAAGAATATTACTACCGCCACCGAGGATCATTTTTTTTACCCTCCTGTTTTTTTCAAGCCATTCTGCCACTTCATCAATATGGGTAAAAGAGGAGAAATAACGGGCGCGTATATCTATCCCAAAAGTGTTATATTGCCTCAGCGAAATATTTTCCCGAATCTGCATATTATATCTGTTCACTGCAAAATACAAAAATCATGCAAGCAAAAACAGCGGTGCTGCTCGGTGCAACTGGATTAATTGGTAATCATTTGTTACACCTGCTGTTGGCAGATGATCACTTCACTCAAATACGAGCATTGGTAAGAAAGCCATTTGCCTTCATACACCCCAGGCTTGAAGTATGCATCACTGATTTTAACGATCATGATAATTTTCACAGCGCGCTCGGAAAGGGTGACGCTATTTTTTGCTGCATAGGCACAACGATGAAAAAAGTAAAAGGAGATAAAGCGCTGTACCGCAGCATTGATTTTGATATTCCCGTGCATGCGGCACAATGGGGCATAGATAACGGCTTTTCCCAATACCTGGTAGTATCTGCTGTAGGCGCCAATGCAAGATCCTCTAACTTTTATTTGCAGCTTAAGGGCAGCATGGAAGATGCCATTCATGCACTCCCTTATTCGTCGCTCCATATTTTCCGCCCATCCCTGCTCCTCGGCAACCGAGATGAAAAAAGAGAAGGGGAGAAACTGGCCCAATCCATTATGCCAGCCTTGTCATTCGCGATGCAGGGATCATGGAAAAAATACCGCGCCATTGAATCTGCAGACGTAGCCAAAGCCATGTTCGCAGCCGCCCGGTCAGGTAAAACCGGCATAAACATATACGAGTATACACAGATAAAAATGCTTTCAGCACATCAACCACTTACATAAAACCAAAAAACATATATCTAAAACCTTTGAATATAAATTGTAGTTAATCTATTCATTTTCCATTTCCGGTAAGCCATACGAGGGGCACCATTCCATATTTGATTGCCCCGAGCAAACCCATACTTCTCCTATCAGGATATTTTTCAAAACAATTACGGAATCACGACCTTTATAAGCACGATCTTTAAAAGTGATGGTATAAGGACCTCCTGCTGCAGGGGTTAATAAAGTAATATTCCATTTACCATCACCATTTGCTATTACAGAATCAGTGATATTCTTCCAGGATGTAGTGATATAAATCTTATCCAACGCACCCGCCCATCCCCATAACATAACCTCCGTTTCTCGCTGTAATACCATATTATCAGATATAACGTTGGGCAAACGCAGAAAAGCAGATGACGACAGACTGCATCCTAATATTATTAAAATGCTGAGGAATACCCTGACGCTAAATAACCGGTAATATCTCATGCTCTATTATTTTTACTAAGAGATCACTTTTCCCAAAAAAACTTTTTAACCTTATAGCCCTGAATAGCATAATACAGCGAAAAAAGGAATATAGGTAAACAGATAAGATAAGCCGTCCTATAGGAATAAAGCTCAACGATATGACCGAATAATAAAGGTATAATTGCTCCTCCTGTAATTGACATCACAAGAATTGAAGTCCCCATTTTTGTAAACCTGCCCAAGCCTGCAATGGCGAGCGTCCAGATAGAATTATATAATAATGAATTAGCAAGTCCGAGTAACCCGACCAGGTATATATTTATGTTACCGGGTGTTATATAAATGACAATTGTTGTAATAATACCGAAAGTAGTGAAAATGATTAAAGCCTGTCTAAGTGTTATATACTTTGGGGTTAATACAATACCTGCAATATATCCGATTACCATTCCGCCTGATACCAGCCACACATAATTAGCCGGGTGCGGCAAATTTAAAGTAGTTGCGTAAGCATTGATAGAATTTAAAACGACAAATTCGGAACCGATGTAAAGGAACAATGCAAAAAATCCTAAAAACAAATGCGGAAATTGAAAAATACTTGTTTTGGAGATAGTAGAAGCAAAATTTTCTGTTGATTCAGATTTCCCATTTCCAATTGCCTCATTAACTTCAGGAAAAGGGGCAAAAAAAGTTAAAATCCCCAGTACAACCATAATACCTGAAATTATATAAAATGGAATTATTACATCTTCAACACGAACATTACTCAGATCCAAAAAACCAGATAAAATTAATGAAGCTGCGGCAAAGGAGGTTTTATGACAGATTCCCATAATACCTCCTCTCCTGAGAGCGCTTTCTTTTGATCCTATAATAATGACATATGTGCTTTGAGCGCCGGTCAGTAAACATTGCCCTATGCCGCTTACAAATAATGCAACAAGAAAGATGGGAAAATTCACCATTCTTCCGGCAAATCCAATTATTAAAAAACCAAAACTTATTAATATTATTCCAACTGCCATTCCACCTTTATACCCTATTTTTTTTAGAATTAATCCCGTCGGGATTCCAAATAAAATAAAGGCTGAATATGTTGCTGTCATCACCAGATAGGACATACCCGTTGATATTTGAAATGCATCCTTAACAAATGGAATAAAGAAAGCATTCACCCCGGCTGCAAACCCCAGAACGCCAAACATAAAACCTAAAAGGGAAAGCAATACAACAAGAGTATCCTGTCTTTTGTGCATATATTTTTGAATTATTATTTTGTATTAAAAACTTTCAAAGCATTAAAACGCAGTATTTACAATAACTTTTACCCCCTTAGGAGCTTTGTATGATGTAATTATTTTACCGGTGTCGTTTTTCGTATGCTTAATTTCCACAACACCCAGCGGAGTTGGAAATGTTCCCTCTACCCATTGTAAATCTCCCAAATGAGGTTCAATTCTGATGGTTTTGCAACCTGCGTCAACCGGCTCCACTCCAAGAACATACCTGCTGAGCCATGCAGTAATACCGCCGCCCCATGCATGGCACAAACTTCTGCGGTAGCTGACATAACAACCCTCCCCAAGGTCGCCATGAACATCTACTTTTCCGTTCGGAACCATCTCATCTATCCTGGCTGCATTTT
>CAZREP010000023.1:0-38126 GCA_964599035.1 uncultured Terrimonas sp.
CTACTCCCATTTGACTAACATAATTTGCAAACCCAACCAATATCATTGCTGCCTGGACTATTCCAAAGCTCTCAACGCTAATGAGGCGGGCTAACACCGAAAGTATAACAATCTGAACAATGCCATTTACGCCACTGCCGGCACCAGACCAAATAAATCCATTAAGCGTTTTGTTCGTCAATGATTCCTTTTTCCTTCTCATAAGAGCATTACTTCATTTTAGGCTTTCTGTTGTTGTAAATTTATCTATCCCTTTTTCCATTTTTTACCTTTTTGAGGAGTATCAAAGTACTCAGTGTATCCGTATCCGTAATGTTTATAGCTGCCGTATTTGCTTTTTTCGCCGACCCTGTTGATAACGGTATAAAGAGCCTGAGCTGGGTTATCGCTGATTTTTTTATTAAGTTCCTGCATTACCCATTTAAAAGTAAATCCCTGTCTGAGCACCACGACGCTGATATCGGAGTGAGCAGCCAGCAGGGAAGAATCGGTAACGAGCCCGTAGGGGGGAGTATCGAAAATGATATAATCAAATCTTTTCCTGAGCTCCTCCATGAGTTTTTTCATTCGCTCTCCCAGGATGAGCTCTGCCGGATTAGGGGGTATAGGTCCAGCTGGCAGGAGCCAGAAACGCTGTTCAAATCCGGGTACTTCATGCAGGATGTTATCGAAGTCGAGAGAGCCTGTGGCCAGGTAATTACTGATACCCGCCTCGGAATGAATATTAACGGCAGCGCTGAGTCGTGGTTTACGCAGATCAAATTCCAGTACAGCGACTTTTTTGTTAAGCAAAGCATAGCTGGCAGCGAGATTGAGGCTGGTAAAGGATTTACCTTCCTCCGGTCGGTGGGAGGTAACCAGGATGATGCTGGGGGAATGTCCGGGTTTGGTAAAACTGATATTGGTTCTGATTACCCTGAACTGCTCAGCAACGATGGAGCGGCTTCCTTTTTGAACGACAATGGGAGAGGTGTCTTTTTTAACGTAGGAGATCTCCCCGAGCACAGGTGCCTTGCATTTTTGCTCTACTTCATCCTTATCTTCAATTTTATTGTTAAAGAAATTGATGAGGTAAATAATACTGATGGGGATGATCATTCCCAGCAGGAAGGCAATAGCCATGACAAGGGGCTTCTTAGGGCTTACGATGCCTGTGCTTCTGGACTTTTCAATGCTCCTGGAATCGGGGATAGTGGAAGCCAGAGTGATAGCAGACTCCTCTCTTTTCTGCAGGAGCAGGAAGTAGAGCTGCTCTTTAACGGACTGGTCCCTTTGTATCTGAACGAGGTTTTTTTGAATCTGGGGTATATTCCTGATACGGGTATTGAGCTCTGCGTCTTTTCTGCTAATGTCATTTAGTGCGATGCGGTATGCCTGCTTGAGGTTACCGATATTGGTGATGAGGCTGGCTCTGAGGTTAACGATCTGGTTGGCAAGGTCCACGGGGATGGGGTTTTTAGGTCCCAGCCTTTCTGCCTGTCGCTCTCTTTCGAGCACCAGTCGGTTATGAGCCTGTATCATTTCCGCCAGGGAGGGCTCAGAGATCCCTGATCCGGAGGGTACGAGCCTGGGATTATCCTGGTTGTCTTTGAGGTTGCTTTCCAGGGATTCGAGGATGGTGAGCTGGGTTTGCTGTTCGGCTTTCTGGAGGTCAACCTGCTTAGCCTGGTCGATGTATTGCTGGGCTTCTGCCGATACATCAGTGATGCGGTTGGTGCTTTTAAAACGCTCCACCTGTCCTTCCACGGATCGCAGCTCGTTTTCTATAATGGCCAGCCTGTCGTTGAGGAATTGGAGGGTATTGTTGGTGACCTTGTTTTTATCTTCGAGCGCCTGCCGGTTGTAGATATCAATAAGGGCGCTCAGGGCAGCCTGTGCCCTCCTGTTGTTGCGATCGGTAAGCTCCATATTGATAATGGTAGCGGTTTTGCTGGCCAGTTGGACATTAAGGGCAGCGCAATAGTTGTCAACAGTGTTTTTTAATGGAGTTAAATACAGCAGGTATTGATCAATGAGGTTGGTGCTGTCGGCATTTGTCTTAAAACTGGGGTTGTCGGTAACCTGGAAGAGCAGTCCGTTGATGGAGTACCACCTTCCTCTTGTAACAGGGAGGTCTTTGTTATGTGCGCCATAATCGAGGTGCCATTTTCCATCCTGCTGCCTGGCAATGCTCCATTGCAGGGGCAGGGTAATGGTATCGGGGTTGGCAATGCGAATGATGAGGGGTACTTCTTTATCAAATACAACCCTGCTGATAAGACTGCCCTTGCTTTTGATATTGAGGAAGAGCTGTTCCTTTCTGACCACATCCTCCATGAGGTCGTAGCTTTTAAGGACCTCAATTTCATTGTCAACGAGCTTTCCACCCCCGCCGAGATCAAGCTCTTTAAGCAGGGGGTTATCGAGCAGCCCCGCGCCACCCTTTTTTTCATCCTTGATCATGATGGAAGCCCTTGCTTTGTAGAGTGGCTCGGCATATCGGTTGTAGAGCCATGCAATGGTCAGGGCGATGATAAGCGCCAGGGCGATCCATGGCCAGCGGCGTATGATCTTAAACAAGATCTGTTTGATATCCACTGATTCTTCCGAGGGGTTGGAGTGTAGGACTGGCTGGACTTGAGAGTGATTTTGCACGACCAAAGAGTTTTAGATGGAGAAAAAAATAAGGGGTTTGCCTTAGCGCCACCGGCTAAGCGCAACAATAATGAGAGACAGGATACTGGTAGCCGCCGGAACAATGATGTTGAGCCCTTCGGCTTGCAGCCCTTTTCGTTTTCCGGGTTCCACGAGCACCACATCGTTCTGCCGGAGGTTATAAAAGGGGGATCTCATGGCGCTGCTGTTGTTGAGATTAAGATGGGCGACCTCTACTTTGTCGGCAGCTTTACGGATGACCTTGATATTGGATCTTTTGGCAAAGACGGTGAGATCGCCGGCCATTCCAATGGCTTCCAGGACATTTATTTTTTCCCCTGCCACCTGGAAGGAGGAGGGTCTGTTGACCTCTCCCATGACGGTGACGCGGAAGTTGATGAGAGAAACGCTGATAACGGCATCTTTTAAGTATTCGCTGACGACCTTTTTGATCTCGGCTTTGGCTTCATCGGTAGTTAATCCGGTCACTTTCACGTCTCCGATAACCGGTATGGTGATATTACCGGATGGCGAGACGGTGTAAACGCTTTGTATATTTTGAGTATTGGTGTTATTGTTGCCGGTAATAACAGCCGACCCCATGAGGTTGAAGAGTTGCGAGGCTTCGGGGCTGATGCTGCTGATGACGATCTGCAGCTGGTCGTCTGTTTGCAGCCGGAGGGGATCAAAAGCGGCTGTTCTTACCTGCTGTATCCTGGCATCCTGCTGTGCATTGAGATCCTGGAATAAGGCCAGCTCCTTGCTCGCACGGCATGAAGCAAACCCTGCTAAAAGCAATACAAAAAAGGAAAAACGATTCAGGGTATGGATAAGCAGGCTCATTGTTTTCATGGTATGCTATGTGGTTTTTAGTTTTTTGAACAATTGGAGAGCAATGATCTTTATTTCCTCAATACTGTTAATCTTAAAAATATAGGAGATTAAAATATAAAACAGGAAATAAAAAAAGAAACCGGATATGATATTGAACAGATCTCCCGCATTTAAGACATCGCCCAGGAAAATATGTAAAAAATACACAATCAGCATGGAGGCTGCTGCTATCAGAATAGTGGGCATTATGTCTTTTACCTGCGATCTGAGAGAATAATTTATCATACGACCGCTGTATAAGGCATTTATAAATGCCTGGACGAGCATACTTATAGCAGAAGCATACACAACCCCCCAAATCCCAAAGGGAATAATCAGTAAAAAAAATAAAACGGAACACCCCTTTTTTATTAATTCCAACTTAAAGTGTAAGTCACTTCGTCCTTTGGCTAAAACTATATTTAAATTGTAGATGCTATGAGGATATACAATAGCGCTGATACAAAGGATTTGAAAGTATGGTACTGCCGGCAACCATTTTTCAGTTAATGCAAATCTGAATAATGGTTTCGCAAGCAGTATTAATGAAAGCATAACCGGGCAAATAATAAAGAATACCAGTAATGTAATTCTCCTAAAGGCATGTTTAAGCTTCTCATTGTTATGTTGCAATGATGCAAAAACCGGGTAAGTAACCTTTTGCAACGCTATAGTGATGTTGGTAACGGGAAACATTCTAAGCGTGTTTGCCTGGTTAAAGAAACCTAATTGAGTTGCAGAATATAATTTCCCAATGATCAGAGTGTAAGAATGAATATAAACGCTGGTAATTAGGGAGGAAAGAGTGAGCTTATAGCCGAAATTAAAATGGAACCTGAACTTTTTCCTGTCAATAATACAACTTGGTCTCCAGTCTGTTCTAAACCAGTGCTGTAGCATGAACAGGAAAGTTGCTGTGAGATGCATCCAAACCAGGCTCCATACTCCGGCGCCCTTATAGGCGAGGAATAGACCTACTATCCCTCCACATATCGTAGAGGGGATCTGCATGTACATCTGTAACCTGAAATTCATTTCTTTTGTCAGTTTGGTGGTTTGAACCCCAACTAAGGCCTGAATAATAAAAGACACGGTATATACCCGGATAATGGGTGTTAACAACGGCTGCTTAAAAAATTGTGAAATATAAGGAGCGAAAAAGAAAAGGATGAAATAAATAAAAATGCTGGAAAACAGGTTCGTAAAAAAAACCGTAGAGAAGTCGCGTTGATCCGGCTTTTCCATTCTAATTAAAGAAGCGGTCATTCCTCCGTCCATTAAAGCATTCCCGATCGCCATGAATATTTGAACCATGGCAATGAGTCCAAATGCTTCCGGTAGTAATATACGGGCTAAAAAGAGCTGAACAACAAAGTTAACACCCTGTACCCCTACCTGCTGGGTGAAAGTCCAGATTACTCCACTGATTGTCTTTTCTTTAATGCTCATAGGCAGGCTTCACAACTTATAGGAAACAGTGCTAATATATGATTAAGCCCTGGATGGTGTTTTATGTTTGTTAAAGGTATTGGCCAGTTCCTGGTAGTTGGTGAAGGCATTGCATAATTCCTGCCAGGATTGCCTGGCATTGGTTCTTAAGTGTTTTGCTTTCGACAGGCCTCTTACATTTTTAATATAATTGCAAAGCTCGGATATGTTGAAATCCTTACTGGCCAGGTACCCGTTTGTTTCATTGACGATTTCCCCGGTACCTCCAACATCTGTAGCAAAACACGGGATGCCAAATGAAAAAGCTTCCATAATGCTAACCGGTACTCCTTCCACCTCGCTGACATTTATAAAAAGATCTATTGGATTGGTTGCATAATAAGTCATAATGACCTCGTTCTTCACCCTTCCCATTATACGTGCAGAAACCAGGTTGCCTAACGTTTTTGCCAGGCTGTTAATTTTACCGGAAAGCGGTCCATCACCAAAGTGGACCCATTCAACGGGCACGTTAACTTCAGTCAGGGCTTCAATAATTAAGTGTACTCTCTTTAAAGGGATAAGATTGGAACAGCTTACAATCCTTATCCTATCTGTTTCCTGTGGTTCGGGGTTAGCGCCTTGGTCGAAAACACCTAACCGGTTAATATAATAATGAACCGGCCGAACAGCCAGGAGCATGGACGCTGCTTTTTGGGAGATGGGCAAATAACAGATGTTGTTTTGGTGGATAATCTTGTGCTTTAAAATCGGGATATAGCCCTTATTCCTTTCCAGGTCTACTTCACCGCCATGTACCCGTATGAATATGTCTTTATTCAATTTACGAAAAAGCTGAACCGGCTGCCCGGCCCAGTAAAAGTAAACGATATTGGCGCCTGTAGAATGAATCGACCGAAATGCAGAAGACGAATAAATGGTCCTGAAAATTAAAAGGTCTAAAAACCACCTGGTAAATTTTTCCTTAAAGGAACCTCCCTTTTTTAATAGCAAACCCAGATCACGAATATAAAAAGCTATAGGACTAAGATTAAGAAGCCCGAAGTATATTCTTTTAAAGTAATTATTTTGTACTATGGGTTCGTGAAATGTTACATTAGAAGGAACATTCACCGGACTGGCGGTTGGAGTACTTTTGATAACAGGATATATTTCTATGTCAAAATGTTGCGACAGGTACAACACTTCGTTGTGCAAAAAAGTTTCTTTTAGTCCATAGGGATAGCTGGAAGAAACGATTATTATTTTCTCTTTTGATGACATTAGGTAAGCTGTTGGTTCCAGTTCTTTTTCTGGATCATTATAACCAGGAAGAAAAAAATCATCCCGTAAGTGGTGAGATAAAAGACGTAAAAGTTATTATAAAGGATAAAGCTGAAAAAAAATAAAAGGTTTAGTTTCCTGATTGCCTTATCTCCTCTATGTTGATTTCTAAATTCTTTTAAGAAAGGCTGGATAAAAAGAAACAGCAATAGTAAAAGACCCGCAATACCCGTATTAGCTGCCATTTCGGTAAATGAATTGTGGGAAAAGCTGCTTTTATTGGAAGCATACAAAAAGAATTGCCCCGGACCAACTCCGGTAATAGGATGCTGCAAAAAAATCATAATAGCTTCCTTCGCCAGTGTTTCTCTTCCGTCTCCTGATTCAATGGATTGGGTCACTCTTGTTTTTAAAAAAGAATTATCATAGATGCCATATATATATTTTATGCTATAGGCTATAATAGCCATTACGATCAGCGTTCTGAAAAAAGCGTTGACCCTAAGTTTGTTAAATATGAATAACCAATATATGACGCTTATAAGAAAGGTAAACAGGATACCCGATCGTGAAGCAGTAATGAAGGACAGGTAAATACCTAAAACAATACAAATCCAGGAAAGTATCATATAAAGCTTTTTACCCTTTATTTGAATCAGATAAAACAGCGACATATTTGCAAAGTAGGAGAAATAGGAATAAATATTAGCATTCAGGTCAAATTGTGATCTGTCTATATAGTCTTCACTGACCTCGGCTGCGTTACCGCCATTCTCCAGCAAAAGAAAAAAAGACAGCAGTAAAAAACTAAGAACAAATGAAATCAAAAAGGTTTCACTAAAATCATAAAATCTGAATTGTAATAGTTCAATGGTCAGTAAAATTGCAAGATATACCCCGGCTAAAGTAACCAGGTTTTGAAAGCCTACAGATAGATTAGTTGAAAAAGTTAATACTAATATGCCTACGATCAGAATTCCTAAAAAATATTTGGAATAAGTATTGCCCAAAGACGTAAAAGTGAAATTATTTAACGATAATCCCATAAAGAGGATCAGCGGCACTAAAACATATGTTACAGCCTGCTGGTAGTTGTAAATGGCACTTAGCCCGGCCAGCGAAACGATAGTGAATACCAGCAAGGCCTTTATTATGTATAAGTTTAAAGAATTCAAAATGGTTTTTTAACTTAAAGCCTGCTTCTAATTAACCTGGAAGGATTGCCTCCGGCAATGCTATATTCCGGGAAATCCTTTGTTAATACGGTTCCGGCAGCTATTATTGAACCTTTCTTTATTGTTCTGCCCGGGAGTATCAGAACATTAGTCCCAATCCATACATCATCCTCTATTGTAGTTTGCAGCGGTGGGGTATTGCCCTGCAATCTCATCGGAATATGGATATTATCAAATTTATGGTTTGAAGCAAGAATTTTAACATCCGGGCCGATCATCACATCTTTTCCAATTTTGATATCTGCAGGTACGCTACCATTTTTACCAATACCCGAATTATCCCCGATTTCCAATCCAAATCCGGTTCCGAAAGATACATTCCTGTCTATGTTAACATGATGTCCGCATCTTCTAAAAAAGTTTCTGCAACACAGGTATCTCATTTTTTTTGAAAAATTTCCCAATAGGAAAAAGGATGAAGATGGAAAGTGCTTGAAAATAAAGTAATACAAAAAAAAGAACGACAACTTTTTAATTGTTGAAATTAAAAGCGTAAATCTTTTCATAGTGTGATGTATGAACTATGCTTTAGTGATAAGACTAAATTGTCAATATCAAAACCATATCTATTGATAAAGGTGGTATTAGCATAATCTTTTCCGGAATTTATTGACTAAAAGATGTTGTATGGAACTATGACTCAGCCGGCACGAATGCTTTATTATTGATTCCCTCCATTATGAGTTTATACGTATGGGAGGGGGTTAGGTGTTCAACAAGATAACGGTAGCCACTTTCTCCCATTTGCCTGCGGAGTTCGGGATTGTTGTAAAGCTGATCAAAATTACTTTTATATTTTTTTATATCTCCCGTTACAGACCACAGCCCCGAACCTGACGATTCTAATATTTTTCCATAATCGGTATGAGGGTCGATGGCTGCCAGAATGGGTACTTTCGCGTTAAAATAGGAAAGTGTTTTTGAGGGGATATTAGGGATAGTGAATTTCTCGTTAAGTGATATCAGGCCTACATCCGAATTGTATACCAGTTCCTGGTAATCGGTACGTGGCAACTGATCTTTTATTATTACGTTATCAAGCCTGTAGCTGGCAACCAGTTGTTCCAGGTATCTTTTTCTCGTTCCTGTTCCGATAATTAGAAATACAATATTATTATTATCCCGATATTCATTGGCAAGCGCTACAATATTTTCAATTTTTTGAGGTTCTCCAATGTTCCCGCCGAATATGGCAATATACTTTCCTGCCAAACCGTATTTTTCCTTAACCGACTCGTTTTTTTCCAGGATGGGATATACCTTTTGCCAGTTGGGTAAAAGTGAAAACTTTCTAGGGCTCACTTCGGGATTATGATGCATTACGTAATCAATATTGCCCTGCGACATGCATCCGATATGATCGGAATAGTGATATAGCTTTTTTTCCTTTTTTCTGAAATAGCCGAAAAGCAGCTGATTCTTCATCATCCCCAGGTCGCGTGCATTTTGAGGGAATATATCACGGAGTATAAGGTACGACTGTAGGGGGTATTTTTTTTTAAGCCATGCTACAATATCTACAAAGGTTATGGGAGGCGTGGGTGTCACAACCAGGTCAAATACACGTTTTGAAAAAAACTTTTTGATCGCTGTTTTGAATTGGTAAGGTACCCGCACTGTAGCTATTCCCTTCAAAAGAGGATGCACATTAAAAATTTTTTGTGTTTTTACCCGCAACACTTCCGTGTCCTTCTCTTTTTTTGGTATCGAAACCTGATTTTCGTTAGCTGCGCTTACTACTGTTACTTCGTGTCCGTTCTTTACAAATTCATCAACCAGGTCGGCATACAGGTTCGATGATTCGTGGGGCTCAGGGTGGTATAAAAGTAAAAAAAGTACACGCATATTAAAAGATTTGCCAGGTTACCCTTTTAATGTAGTCTACGTAGGATATGATTATTCTCACTACCTTATCGGAAACGTTTGGCATTGAATAGTCTGCAACCAGCCTGAAGCTGCGGGTGGTTCTTTGCTGGCATTCCAGTTGTTTTAATCCTTGGAGTACCCGTTCCGGGTTCAATCCCGTCATCATCACCACAGCTTCTTCCATTGCTTCCGGCCGTTCGTGTGCCTCGCGGATATTCAAGGCTGGAAAATTAAGGATAGACGATTCTTCGGAAATGGTGCCGCTGTCGGAAAGCACGGCTTTTGCATTAACCTGTAAGCATAAGTAATCACTTAATCCGAAGGGCTTTTGCAGTTTTACCAGCTCGTGGAATACAATTGCTTTTTCTTTTATCATGTTCCTTGTGCGGGGATGGGTAGACACAATGATGGGCATCCCAAAGGTTTCGGCTATGCTGTTGAGCGACGTGACCAGGTTCTTGAAATTTCTTTCAGTGTTAATGTTTTCTTCCCGGTGTGCCGATACCACAAAGTATTGCTCTTTTTCAAGGGATAGCTGCTGTAAAATGGTTGAACTGTTGATTTTAGGCATATAATGATGCAGCACTTCATACATTGGACTGCCCGTTTTGATGATCCTGTCTGCAGGCAGCCCTTCCCTGAGCAGGTATTCCCTTGCGATATCGGAATAGGTGAGGTTAATATCGCTCACATGATCTACGATCTTGCGGTTCGTTTCCTCTGGCACGCGCTGGTCGAAACACCTGTTGCCTGCCTCCATATGAAATACGGGTATCTTTCTTTTTTTGGCGGGAATGGCACAGAGGCAACTGTTGGTATCTCCCAATACCAAAAAAGCGTCAGGTTTTTCCTTTTCCAGGATGGGATCAATATTAATTAAGACCTGGCCAACGGTAGTAGTGGCATTTTTCCCTGCTGCATTCAAAAAATAATCCGGCTTTCTCAGCTCAAGGTCATCGAAAAAAACCTGGTTGAGCTCATAGTCGTAGTTCTGTCCGGTGTGGATCAATATATGCTCAATTGCTTCAGATTCATCTAATTTTGCCAACACCCTCGACAGCCGTATGATCTCCGGCCTTGTGCCTACCACCGTAATAACTTTAAGCTTTCTGGTATTTGTGTGCATGCAAAAGAATGTGGCTTTTATTAAACTGTTTCAAAATACGTATCAGGATCGGCAGGATCAAAAAATTCATTGATCCAGAATACGGTATATAATGTTTCACTTCCGGTATTTTTAATATTATGGGTATACCATACAGGCATATCCACATAGGAGGGCGTTTCCCCGTTTAGCTCGAAGTTAAATACTTCATCGTTGTTATATTTACGCAATTGTATTAACGCCTTTCCTTTTATTACGGCAAACCGTTCAATCTTCCGCGTATGAAAATGATTTCCTCTTGTGATGCCCGGGTGAGTGGTTGAAAAGGAAACCTGTCCGCCCTGCTGCAGCTTTACCAGTTCTACAAATGATCCCCTGTTATCGGTATTTTGTTTCAGGTGAAACGGGAAATACTGTTTCAAATTGATATAGCTTCTGAACGTATTGAACAGGTCAAGACTGAATTTATTGGGTAGCAGGGGAAATATCCCGTTCTCAAGATATTGCTTTTTAAAACCTTCGAGTTGCGATAATAGCTGTGATACATAATATTCACCGGTATGCGCGATCTTCCAGTCCGGGTTGTGTGTATTATTCCTGATGGCGCCAACGATTATTTTCGCAAGGTCGTCTATATAGATCAGCTTAACGGAACTGTCCGTATCTATCCGGGGTTCCTGGTTGTTGCATAGCTGATGACAAAATGTAGCTATTACCGAATTGTAAAAAGGTTTCCCAAATGGACCAAATACATTCGGCACAATAAGCCCTGCAAATTTTCCGCCATGCTTTTCGGCCCATACCGAAAACAGCCTCCTTCCTTCTATTTTTGATTTACCATACAAATTATCTCTTTCTTCCTGGGTGGAAGAAGAGAAAATGATATGGGGTGCTGTGGCGGACTTTTCTACAGCGATGATCAGTTTCTTTACAAGATCAATATTGGTATTATGAATTACCTGTGGATCAGGATGCCTGTTCATGGCAGCCAGGTGAACAATGACATCGCACTGCTTTACCCAATCCTGTAACTGGCTTTCATTTTCGAAGAAGGATTTTTCAAATGGTATGAGTTTAAATTCATCCTTCAACAGGCTTATGGTATTAAAAAGGTAAGAGCCTGCAAACCCGTTCTGTCCTGTTATTCCTACTCTCTTCATTGTATCAGACATGTACGCTACTGAGATCTTTTTGTATTATTTCAAGCCTAAGCAATAATTTTTTGGTCTCTTCCAGTCCAATCTGGCTGGTATTGTGAGAATGGTAGTCTTCTATTTGAGAGACATCTGTATCACCCACTGAAAAGTATTGTTCATAATTGAGACCCCTGTTGTCGGCAGGTATCCTGAAGTATTCACCCATATCTATGGCTTTTGTCATTTCTTCCCTGTTCACCAGGGTTTCATATAATTTTTCTCCATGACGGGTACCTATGATCTTAATCTCATTGCTGGCATTGTATAATTCCTTAAGTGCGGTGGCCAGTAATTCGATAGTTGTAGCAGGCGCTTTTTGTACAAAAATGTCACCCGGCTTTGCATTGGTAAAGGCATATAGTACAAGATCAACTGCGTCCTCAAGCGTCATCATAAATCGGGTCATATTAGGGTCGGTAATGGTAATGGGTTTACCCGATTTGATCTGGTCAATAAACAGTGGTATCACCGAACCCCGTGATGCCATTACATTACCATAACGCGTACCCGAAAGAATGAGCTGTTTTTCGGATACGGTCCGGGACTTAGCCACCATTACCTTTTCCATCATGGCCTTGCTCATGCCCATGGCATTAATGGGATATACTGCCTTATCGGTGCTGAGCACAACGGCATTTTTAACACCGTTACGAATAGCGGCATCCAGCACATTAGCGGTTCCTTCTACATTGGTTTTTACGGCTTCCAGGGGAAAGAATTCGCAGGAGGGAACCTGCTTTAATGCTGCAGCGTGAAAAATATAATCTACCCCTCTTATGGCATTTTCAACTGAGTTGTATTCACGAACATCTCCGATGTAGAACTTTACACGTGGGTCGTTATACATTTTCCGCATATCATCCTGCTTCTTTTCGTCCCGGCTGAATATACGTATCTCTTCGAAATTGGTGTTCAAAAACCGGTTGAGCACTGCATTGCCGAAGGAGCCGGTTCCGCCGGTAATGAGTAGCTTTTTATTGCTGAACATTGATCGTTATGTTTAGATTGTTGAAAATTACTACATTATATTAAGGTTTTCATCAGGGTATTTATATTTTCCGGTGTGATTTCCTGCTGAAAAGCGGCTATCCGCTCCCTTAGAAATTCATCCGGACGGTTCCACCATGCTGATTGTTGCAGCTCAGAAATAATATCTTCCGAAAACCTGTATTTAATGATTTTTGCCGGCACGCCTCCTACAACCGCATATGGTGGCACATTTTTAGTTACTACCGAATGTGCCGCCACAATTGCACCGTTCCCGATCGTAACGCCACCCATAATCGTAGATTTCATTCCGATCCAAACATCGTTAGTGATGATAACCTTTTGGGGTACCGAATCAAAGATATCCTGCTCAGACCAGGTATACCCGGTTCCGTTAATGCGATTTACGAATATAGGAGAGGTGGATATAAATTTCGAAGGGTGGGAGGGGAGACCGATGCAAACATCCTTGGAAATAGAACAGAATTTTCCAATGTCTGCATGATAAATATTGGTATTGTATCCGATATAAGAATAATCGCCCACGGTGCATTTTCTTAACACTACGAAGCGTTGAATACGGCTTTTGTTTGATATTGCCGATTGACGGTCGTAAAACATAAGCCATGACAGTTTTCTGTTTTGGCATTGTTTTTTGATCCGGTTGAAGCTGAAGTAATTTCGTATTAAACCACACATAATGGAATAGCGGGAAGCGTTGATGGAATGGGATCACTTTTCGCTGCAGCCTGCGAAAAATGATCCCATCTTTTTATTGATTAAGGACGTATTCTATAGCGTTTATTATGGCATTGGCCATATCCGTTGGCTTTCTGTGATCGTCGTAGTGCTTTTTTGCTTCCCTTCCCATTGTCAATACGCTATCCCTGTTATTTATGACCCACGTTATTGTTTTTTGTAAATCATGGTCGGTTCCATCATAAATAAATCCGTTCTCTCCATTGTTAATATTGAAAATTTCACCTCCTGTTATGGCGTCGGCACTGGTTAGAAAAGGTACACCATAGCCCATGCTCATTAAAACAGAAAGACCTGCCTGTGTTGGTGAAATGCAGACTAAGCTCCTTGAAAAAAATGTTGCCAGTATTTTTTGATCATATATGGCTCCGTGAAGTATAACCTTGTTTTGCAATTTGTTTGACTCAATCATATTCCTGAGCGTTGCTTCCATGGGGCCTGCGCCGATGATATGGAGATCAGGAAGAGGGGTAGTTCCATTTAGTTTAATGTAGGTATTCAGCAAAATATCGACGCCTTTCTGAGGGTATAATGTGCCAATAAATAAAAAATCAGCTTTGTTATTTTCCGTTGCTGCCAAATTAAAGCTTTCGTCAATGGCTACCGTATTGTTGGCAACAAATAACTTCCCGGAGTCAATTCCGTTGCGTATATATTTTGCTATGGGGTAACTACTGTAAAATAAAATGGCATCGGCTTTTCTGGCAAAAAAGAACCTGACCCTATCCCACGTGGTTTTCGAATCCAGTTTATTTTCATAGCTGGCCGAAACACCAATGCCCCATAGTATGTATTTGAACTTTCTTTTGCCTAAAGATAAGAGCATTAATGAGATCCATCTTGCATTGGATATTGCAATGACTACATCATATTGTGCCGCTAATTTCCTTAGATTGGATTTATGGAAAAAAAGAGGCCCCACGTTGATGCCTGGCGTGTAAATCGTTTTAAAGTTAAACTTTTTTCCCACAAAACTGGGGTCCGAATAGGCAACTGTGAGGTCATAGTGTTGATTTAAGATCTCAAATATGCTAATCCTGTACGACCAGACTTTGTTATATATGATAATTACCTTTTTGCCTTTCATATTAGCTCTGATGATAACAAATGTCCAATTATTCTTTCAGCAGCGTACCCGTCCCACAAATCGGGAATCCCTCCTTTCTTCCAGTTTCCGGAAAACAGTTTTTCCATAGCCGGGCGAATGGCTTTCGGATTTGTTCCGATCAATTCATTCGTTCCTATTGTAATCGTTTCCGGTCTTTCGGTATTATCTCTCAAGGTCATGCAGGGTACTCCCATTACTGTTGTTTCCTCGGTTATCCCACCCGAATCGGTTATAACTGCCTTTGCTTTTTCTACGAGATAGTTAAATTCTAAGTATCCTAAAGGTTCGACCAGGTGCAGACAGGGGTGATTAACTCCTGTGTTTTGGAGTATTTTAGCTGCCCTGGGGTGTACCGGAAAGATGAGGGGTAAGCCCCGGGAATGAGTAATGATCTCATTCATTAATTGACTTAGCTTAATTTCTTCGTCTACATTTGCCGGGCGATGCAGTGTCATTACTATATAATTCCCTGCTTTCAGTCCTAACTCTTTCCAGAGAGAGGGCTGCTGCAATTCTTTCCTTTTTTTTAATAGTGTATCAATCATCGTATTTCCCACAAGAAATATACGCTCATCTTCCACCCCGTTCTTTTTCAGGTTTTCATTTGCAATGGTAGTAGTAGTAAAAAAGAAATTGGTGATGCTATCTGTAACCATTCTATTGATCTCTTCGGGCATGGACCAGTCACCCGACCGGATTCCTGCTTCCACATGTCCAACTTTTACGTGTAGCTTTTGTGCAGCTATGGCGCAGGCCATTGTGGAGGTAACATCTCCAACCACCAGGCACAGATCGGGCTTTTCCTGCAGCAACAGCTTTTCATACCCGATCATAATAGCCGCTGTTTGTTCAGCCTGCGTTCCGCCTCCTGCACCTAAGTTTATATCCGGATGAGGTATACCCAATTGCTCAAAAAAGCGATCACTCATGTTTTTATCATAGTGTTGCCCGGTATGGATAAGCCGGTAGCTGATTGCTACACCGCTCTCCTGTTTTTTTCTGATGGCGTCTATAATGGGTGCGATTTTCATGAAGTTAGGCCTGGCTCCGGCTATTATATCAATTTTTAGTTTGTCTGGCATGGCGTTTTATCTTGTCTTGTTTAATTTTCTTCTTTTTATTTTATCTGTATGCCGGATTCTATCCCTTTTTCCATTTTTTACCTTTTTGAGGAGTATCAAAGTACTCAGTGTATCCGTATCCGTAATGTTTATAGCTGCCGTATTTGCTTTTTTCGCCGACCCTGTTGATAACGGTATAAAGAGCCTGAGCTGGGTTATCGCTGATTTTTTTATTAAGTTCCTGCATTACCCATTTAAAAGTAAATCCCTGTCTGAGCACCACGACGCTGATATCGGAGTGAGCAGCCAGCAGGGAAGAATCGGTAACGAGCCCGTAGGGGGGAGTATCGAAAATGATATAATCAAATCTTTTCCTGAGCTCCTCCATGAGTTTTTTCATTCGCTCTCCCAGGATGAGCTCTGCCGGATTAGGGGGTATAGGTCCAGCTGGCAGGAGCCAGAAACGCTGTTCAAATCCGGGTACTTCATGCAGGATGTTATCGAAGTCGAGAGAGCCTGTGGCCAGGTAATTACTGATACCCGCCTCGGAATGAATATTAACGGCAGCGCTGAGTCGTGGTTTACGCAGATCAAATTCCAGTACAGCGACTTTTTTGTTAAGCAAAGCATAGCTGGCAGCGAGATTGAGGCTGGTAAAGGATTTACCTTCCTCCGGTCGGTGGGAGGTAACCAGGATGATGCTGGGGGAATGTCCGGGTTTGGTAAAACTGATATTGGTTCTGATTACCCTGAACTGCTCAGCAACGATGGAGCGGCTTCCTTTTTGAACGACAATGGGAGAGGTGTCTTTTTTAACGTAGGAGATCTCCCCGAGCACAGGTGCCTTGCATTTTTGCTCTACTTCATCCTTATCTTCAATTTTATTGTTAAAGAAATTGATGAGGTAAATAATACTGATGGGGATGATCATTCCCAGCAGGAAGGCAATAGCCATGACAAGGGGCTTCTTAGGGCTTACGATGCCTGTGCTTCTGGACTTTTCAATGCTCCTGGAATCGGGGATAGTGGAAGCCAGAGTGATAGCAGACTCCTCTCTTTTCTGCAGGAGCAGGAAGTAGAGCTGCTCTTTAACGGACTGGTCCCTTTGTATCTGAACGAGGTTTTTTTGAATCTGGGGTATATTCCTGATACGGGTATTGAGCTCTGCGTCTTTTCTGCTAATGTCATTTAGTGCGATGCGGTATGCCTGCTTGAGGTTACCGATATTGGTGATGAGGCTGGCTCTGAGGTTAACGATCTGGTTGGCAAGGTCCACGGGGATGGGGTTTTTAGGTCCCAGCCTTTCTGCCTGTCGCTCTCTTTCGAGCACCAGTCGGTTATGAGCCTGTATCATTTCCGCCAGGGAGGGCTCAGAGATCCCTGATCCGGAGGGTACGAGCCTGGGATTATCCTGGTTGTCTTTGAGGTTGCTTTCCAGGGATTCGAGGATGGTGAGCTGGGTTTGCTGTTCGGCTTTCTGGAGGTCAACCTGCTTAGCCTGGTCGATGTATTGCTGGGCTTCTGCCGATACATCAGTGATGCGGTTGGTGCTTTTAAAACGCTCCACCTGTCCTTCCACGGATCGCAGCTCGTTTTCTATAATGGCCAGCCTGTCGTTGAGGAATTGGAGGGTATTGTTGGTGACCTTGTTTTTATCTTCGAGCGCCTGCCGGTTGTAGATATCAATAAGGGCGCTCAGGGCAGCCTGTGCCCTCCTGTTGTTGCGATCGGTAAGCTCCATATTGATAATGGTAGCGGTTTTGCTGGCCAGTTGGACATTAAGGGCAGCGCAATAGTTGTCAACAGTGTTTTTTAATGGAGTTAAATACAGCAGGTATTGATCAATGAGGTTGGTGCTGTCGGCATTTGTCTTAAAACTGGGGTTGTCGGTAACCTGGAAGAGCAGTCCGTTGATGGAGTACCACCTTCCTCTTGTAACAGGGAGGTCTTTGTTATGTGCGCCATAATCGAGGTGCCATTTTCCATCCTGCTGCCTGGCAATGCTCCATTGCAGGGGCAGGGTAATGGTATCGGGGTTGGCAATGCGAATGATGAGGGGTACTTCTTTATCAAATACAACCCTGCTGATAAGACTGCCCTTGCTTTTGATATTGAGGAAGAGCTGTTCCTTTCTGACCACATCCTCCATGAGGTCGTAGCTTTTAAGGACCTCAATTTCATTGTCAACGAGCTTTCCACCCCCGCCGAGATCAAGCTCTTTAAGCAGGGGGTTATCGAGCAGCCCCGCGCCACCCTTTTTTTCATCCTTGATCATGATGGAAGCCCTTGCTTTGTAGAGTGGCTCGGCATATCGGTTGTAGAGCCATGCAATGGTCAGGGCGATGATAAGCGCCAGGGCGATCCATGGCCAGCGGCGTATGATCTTAAACAAGATCTGTTTGATATCCACTGATTCTTCCGAGGGGTTGGAGTGTAGGACTGGCTGGACTTGAGAGTGATTTTGCACGACCAAAGAGTTTTAGATGGAGAAAAAAATAAGGGGTTTGCCTTAGCGCCACCGGCTAAGCGCAACAATAATGAGAGACAGGATACTGGTAGCCGCCGGAACAATGATGTTGAGCCCTTCGGCTTGCAGCCCTTTTCGTTTTCCGGGTTCCACGAGCACCACATCGTTCTGCCGGAGGTTATAAAAGGGGGATCTCATGGCGCTGCTGTTGTTGAGATTAAGATGGGCGACCTCTACTTTGTCGGCAGCTTTACGGATGACCTTGATATTGGATCTTTTGGCAAAGACGGTGAGATCGCCGGCCATTCCAATGGCTTCCAGGACATTTATTTTTTCCCCTGCCACCTGGAAGGAGGAGGGTCTGTTGACCTCTCCCATGACGGTGACGCGGAAGTTGATGAGAGAAACGCTGATAACGGCATCTTTTAAGTATTCGCTGACGACCTTTTTGATCTCGGCTTTGGCTTCATCGGTAGTTAATCCGGTCACTTTCACGTCTCCGATAACCGGTATGGTGATATTACCGGATGGCGAGACGGTGTAAACGCTTTGTATATTTTGAGTATTGGTGTTATTGTTGCCGGTAATAACAGCCGACCCCATGAGGTTGAAGAGTTGCGAGGCTTCGGGGCTGATGCTGCTGATGACGATCTGCAGCTGGTCGTCTGTTTGCAGCCGGAGGGGATCAAAAGCGGCTGTTCTTACCTGCTGTATCCTGGCATCCTGCTGTGCATTGAGATCCTGGAATAAGGCCAGCTCCTTGCTCGCACGGCATGAAAAGGCTAATACTACAATGCCCGTGATAAAAATAGATAATCGTAGTTTACCCATATACTTATAAATGAATGTTTAACAGAATTAATGTAGTTAAAAAATTTGAAGTGCGGCATTAATCATGACGCTTTTTTATTAAAATGTTTTATCCTTTCTCTTCAAAAGTTACAAAGCTTCGCCTGCTCAGTCACATTTTAGTTGCTGAATATTTGGGTGTAATAACGTAAGTTTAGCCTTAGTATAACATAATACCTATATCTTTTTTTTTAGGAGTATAGGAAAACAAGAGAAAAACAGGGTGGTTTTTCTTTTTAAGGCAGTCCTTACAGGAAAAGCTTCAAAAATGTGCTTTTGAAATTAAATACACATGGATACTGGTCTAACAGTGAAACTATCAGAGGCGCAAAGATAGAGCTACTTTTTTAACCCCCTATTATATTGGTCAGAATTTATTATATATCAATGTTATAGAAGAAAAAAAGAGGGCGAACATGATTGTATGGAATTACAAAAAATAGAAAGACATTAAGGCAGAATAGGTGGATATTCGGCTAAATTTGCATCTCTGTACAGGGTATACAAAATCAAAAATATCTAAACTAAGCCGGACAGGGAAAATTTTCGCTTAGCCCGTAAAATAAAAGATTAAGCGGGATGTACATCATTTTTTCGGTATTAAATGCGTTAGGTATATTTTTACTTATTGCTAAATCCGATTTGGGACTGAGAGGGCGAAGCTATGCTTTGTAATGACGGCAATAAATATATAATATAAAATTAATGTTTTCCATTGTAATACCTCTATATAACAAAGAAAAAAGCATTAAAAATACGATACACTCAGTTTTAGCACAAACGTTTGCTGATTTTGAGCTGATAATTGTAAATGACGGGTCTACCGACACAAGCCGGGAAGTTGCAGCAGGTATACAGGATAACCGTGTCAGGATAATGGATAAATCTAATGGAGGAATATCCAGTAGCAGGAATGCAGGCATTGCATTTGCCCGGTACCAGTATATTGCTTTTTTGGATGCTGATGATCTCTGGGAATGCGACTTCTTAGAAACGATCAGACAATTGATCATCGATTATCCGGGGGCGGATTGTTATACTACAGGATATGCATGCAAGTATAATAATGCTACATTAAATACTTTTGGGGCCAGTAAGCGCGGGATAATCCGGGATTTTTTCAAACAGGTGTATAAAGGTCCTGTGATGCACTCTTCCTCAGTATGCATAAAAAAAAGCACTTTTGATAAAGTGGGGTATTTTAACACAACTATTCGCAGGGGAGAAGATTATGATATGTGGGCAAGATTAGGCAGGGCAGCTACTATAGCAGCAACCCCCGAAGTAAAAGTGTCGTACAGGCTGAATGTGGAGAACAGCGCTATGTCGGTATTACAGAAGCCTCAGGCATTATGGCTCTATAATATCCCGTTGGAAAGCAGTAAAGACGAGGATCAAAAAAAATATTACAGGAGGTTTGTGCATCGCCAGGTTTTGGAATATCTCGTCAAAGGAAAATTTAAGTGGGCTTGGGAGATTGCTTCTCATAACCGGAAGATAGCCAGTTGGTATTCCTATTTATTTATTCCCGGAAGTATACAATTGCGCCAGTTGTCCAGTTGGATAAAACTCATGGCGAAACGGTTTCCCAAAGGCCGGAAATACACTTCTTCTCATTATAGTGCATAGGCATAGCTTAAAAAATTTATAGATACTTGATTTTTATATCTTTGCCACATTAAGTCAGCCTTATGGTATTCAAAATTGTTAGATTATCTGACTTTTACCGGAATTAAGAGTAAAAACAAGAATTAAAAAATGAGGAAAATTGCCATTGCCGGAGCCGGAGGATTTTCGAAAGAGGTTTATCTGACAATTAGCGATATTAATAAAACTGAGAACAAATGGGAATTTATTGGCTTTTTTGACGATAACGTTCCCAAAGGACGGTTTTTTATGGATTTTCAGGTGCTTGGTAATATGAATGACCTGGATCAGATAGACGAAGAGGTAGACGTGGTGATAGCTGCCGGTAAATCGTATAATATAATATCTATTTTGAATAAGCTTAATTCCAATAAATTAGACTTTCCTAACCTTTTGCATCCTTCCTGTCAGTTCTTACATTTTGAATCTCTTACTATTGGAATAGGCAATATCATTCAGCCGTATTCATCACTTTCCGCTGATAATAAGATCGGTAATTATAATGTTTTTAATGCAGGAGTAAGGGTTGGGCATGATACTGTTATAGGGAATTATAATACATTTGCTACTTCAACACTCATTTCCGGGGGAGTGGAAATCGGGAGCCAGAATGACTTTGGCATGAATTCTGGAATTATACAATATAAAAAAGTGGGTAGCAGGAATGTTATAGCCCCTATGTCTGTTTTGTTTAAAAGTATTAAAGATGATGGACATTACATGGGAGTACCTGCGATGTCCACTGGAGTGTGAGATGCCATTCGTTAAAATGAAAAATTGAAATCGAATATAACCTGAGCAACAATTCATACTTAAGCTAATTTATATGGATAAAAGTCTGTTTTTACAATCTTTTACAGAGCAATTTGATGAAACCGATCCATCAACTGTTACTTTGGACACTAAGTTTAAAGAAATAGGGGAATGGAGTTCGATGGTTGCATTAATGGTTATCGCCATGGTGGATGAAAATTATAATAAGAAGATCACCGGGGCAGACCTGAGAGAAGCGGATACGATTGAGCAATTGTTCGATCGGATAAACGCCAAATAAACTGCAGCAATACGATTACCTGAGAATTGGTTGAAATGATAGAAAGAACACCTTTCTCGCTTCAGGGCAGGCATATTTTAGTAACAGGCGCTTCATCGGGCATCGGATTAAGTATTTGTAAATCAATTGTGGCTTCAGGAGGAAGGGTAACCGGTACAGCCAGGAGGGCAGATCTTTTGGCTGAAATGGTAAAGGAATTGGGTGAAGACAATGCCTCATTTGTAGCGGCCGATTTGGCATCCGATGCAGGCATTGAAAAAGTAGTTGCCGGGATAACCGAGATCAACGGACTTGTATATGCTGCCGGCATTTCAAAGCTATCTCCCTTAAAGTTTATTAAGCGGCAAAGTTTGGAAGAGGTAATGAATATTAATTACTTTTCAATGGTTCTTTTGCTTGCACAACTTACGCGACAGAAAAAGTTGAAGAAGAATGATAATTCTTCCATTGTATTGATCTCATCCGTTGCACAGCAAATAGGTACCAAATCGTCATTGCTTTATACCGGAAGTAAAGGCGCCATGTCTGCAGCAAGCCGGGTGATTGCCAATGAACTTTCTTCACAAAAGATCAGGGTAAATACCATAGAACCTGGAATGGTGAATACCGCAATGGCCTCGGAAATGGAAGATATACTTTCACCTGAAACAGTAGAAAAAGACAGGCAGCAATATCCATTAGGTTACGGTACGCCGCAGGATGTGGCAAACGCTGCTGTTTTTTTATTGTCGGATGCTTCAAAGTGGATGACCGGCCGGTCGCTTACACTGGATGGCGGCAGGTACAGGCTTCTTGATTAACTCATTGCTATGGCTTTACTACATAATAAATGCGTTGCTATTAAAGGGGTTAGCGCTTGTGTACCCAGGCATACAGTCAGAAATATAGATAACCCTTATTTTTCGCCCAATGATATCAATGCATTTATCGGCAATGTAGGAGTGGAAGAATTAAGAGTTTCGGGCGAGGACATATGCACTTCAGATCTGTGTGTTGCGGCTGCCCGGCAATTGATGGAAGAATTAGGTACAGATAAAAATGATATTGGTATCCTCGTGTTTGTTTCACAATCGCCTGATTATTACTTTTTACCCAATACAGCCTGTATCATCCAGGACAGGTTGCAGTTAAACAAAGAGACGCTTGCGTTTGATGTGCCATTAGGATGCAGTGGCTATGTGTATGGGTTGAACCTGATCGCTTCTTACCTCTCTTCCGGTCAAATAAAAAAGGGACTTTTGCTGGTGGGCGATACAGCTTCAAAGATCCCTTACCCGAAGGATAAAAGCAGCGGCATGCTCTTTGGCGATGCCGGGGCGGCCACACTGCTGGAGTATGATGAAAAATCAGAGGGATTGTACTTTCATATGGCTACAGATGGTGCCGGGCATAAAGCGATTATCGTCCCTGAGGGAGGGTTCCGTAATCGTTTCTCAGAAAGATCGTTGATGGAATATACCAATGAGGAAGGATTGGTAAGGTCGCCCAACAGTCTGCATCTCGATGGATTTGATGTATTTTCTTTTGGTATCAGTGAAGCCCCCAAAACCTGTAAAAAGTTAATGGAGCATCTTGCTATCAATAATGATAACGTTGATTATGCCGTATTTCATCAGGCTAATAAAATGATGAATGAAAAGATCAGGAAAAAGTTGAGCCTTCCGGAAAATAAGGTGCCCTACTCTCTTAAACATTTTGGGAATACCAGCTCCGCTTCTATTCCGCTTACGATGGTAACACAAATGAAAACCGGTTTGCAGCAAAAAAGCAACAGGCTTTTGCTATGCGGTTTTGGGGTAGGATTGTCGTGGGGCACTGCATATACGGTATGCGATCCGATAGTAGTTCCTGAATTAATTGAAATGTAAAGGCAACCCGAAGATGCCAGATTCTCCATTTGCATATATATCATCCATTGCCTATCATTTGCCTTCAACGGAACTGACGAATGAACAGCTTAGCCGGGCTTTTCCCGAATGGAGTGTTGATAAGATCATGAATAAGGTGGGTATATCTGCGAGAAGGATAGTGGCTGAAAATGAATTTTCTTCTGATCTGGCCGTAGCTGCTGCACAGCAACTTTTTGTGGAAAACGATGTAGATCCTGCCGGTATCGAATACCTCATCGTATGTACGCAAAGCCCTGATTATTTTTTGCCTACTACTGCCTGCCTCGTACACGAAAGACTGCAGTTGTCTTCAACAGCCGGTGCTATAGATATGAATCAGGGGTGCTCTGGTTTTGTGTATGGAATGGGACTTGCAAAAGGCCTTATTGCCGCAGGAGATGTTGATAATGTGCTTTTAATTACTGCCGAAACCTATAGTCGTTTTTTGCATCCTGCAGACAAAGGAAACAGATCTATCTTTGGCGATGCTGCAGCTGCAATATTAATATCGGCGAAGCCCACAGGAGGTAGAATTGGCAAAGTAATACTTGGAACGGACGGTAAAGGAGCCAGGAATCTTATTGTAAAAAACGGAGCGATGCGATTTCCCAGAACGACAGATCAATCCATGCAGGAGGATAAAGAAGGAAATCTTTTTAATGATAATTACCTTTACATGAACGGTGCGGAAATTTTTAATTTTACCCTGGAGTCCGTTCCTGTTCTGGTAAAAGATATTCTGCAAAGGAACCAGTTGCAGCAGGCGGATATTGATCTGTTTGTTTTTCACCAGGCAAACAAATTTATGCTGGATTACCTGCGTAAAAAGATCCAGATCCCCTCAGAACGTTTTTTTATATCTATGGAGCATTGTGGTAATACGGTTTCCTCAACCATACCCATTGCCATGAAGCAGGCTTTGTTTGAAGGAAAAATTAAGACAGGCTCAAAAGTGCTGATCGCCGGTTTTGGTGTGGGATATTCATGGGGCGGTACTGTACTTCATTTTTGATCTTAAGCCCGCTCTGTAGATGAGCCTTTAGGACGGCAAGATCAGCGGAAAAACTTCAAACTTGATTTTGGTCTGTTATGTATAGATCTTTTTTTAAAAGGTTCCTGGATATACTCATTGCTACAATAGCTTTTGTTATTGCTTCCCCTATATTTGTCATAACAACCCTGCTGTTTTTTATTGTAAACAAGGGCAAACCATTCTTTTTTCAGAAGCGCCCCGGCAAGCATGAGCGGATATTTAGCGTTATTAAGTTTAAAACCATGACGGATGAAAAGGATAGTAGTGGGAAGTTATTGCCTGATCACCTACGCACAACAGGTGTAGGCAGATTTGTACGAAAAACCTCTATTGATGAAATTCCCCAGCTCCTGAATGTGATTAAAGGTGATATGAGCCTTGTGGGACCGAGACCTCTTTTAGTATCCTATTTGCCTTTATATAATAATGAGCAAAGAAGGCGCCACAATGTCACTCCGGGTATTACCGGTTGGGCACAGGTAAACGGGCGCAACACCATTAGCTGGGAAAAAAAATTTGAGTATGATATATGGTATGTTGATCATTATTCGTTTTTGCTGGATGTAAAGATTATTTTATTAACTATTTTAAAAGTATTTAAGCGTGAGGGTATTAACGCTGAAGATGCCATTCCCATGCGACCTTTTATCGGAACAACAGGACACAATTAATAATAGAATATCTTTTTTGAATTGATCTTCTTGTTGAAAAAAGCTATCTTTATTAAGCTTAAATTAAAAGCCACAATCCTCAACCCGTAGCTCAAAGTTTCCGCTGATTTGAATGAATGAAACTTCTTGCTATAGCATAGTCCCATCTGAATGAATAACCGGTGATATTTTTTTGTTTTACATTACCCTGAATGATCATTAAGCGGCTGATTTATATACCCTATTATCTTTTAAGAACTAACTGGAAATTATTTTTCAAATATTCCAGATTTGTAAAAGTGACCAAAGAGACTTCTTATTTCAGATTGTATATGAATGTGTTATATACTATGGTTAAATATAATGCCTCGCCTCTTGATTATTTTTCATTAAGATTTTATGATTTGCCTGAAGAAAAGTGGTTAAATTATCCATGCACCGGATTTATGTATGAATACCAGTTAAGGATGAATCCGAAGAAAGAGCGATCCGTATTGCATGACAAGATAAAGTTTTTAGAGATGTTTAATGGCCTGTCAGGCAGACGGTGGACCACACTGGAAAATTTAAAAAAGAATAAAGATCTTGCCACTGAATTTTTATATAAGGCGGGTAAAAAGCTGGTGCTAAAAAATTCAAAAGGCGGTGCAGGCAAGCAAGTGGAGGTAATTGATATTCCTTCAAATATTCCGGAATCCGTGATAAGCATAATGGAAGCAGAGAATTTTGATTTAGCGGAGCATTATGTTATTCAGCATGATGAATTGATGAGGATGTCGCCCAGTGCTGTGAATACAATAAGAGTAGTTACTCAATACCTTCAAGATGAGGTGATTATCTTACTCGCCTTTTTAAGGGTTAGTGTCAACGCTGATGTGGATAATCTGTCTGTTGGTAGTTATGGGGTCAACTTTGGCGCGGCTATTGATATCGGCACAGGACGGATTAGCATGCCCGGCATTTACCTGGATATAACAAAGCCGGAAGTATATTATCATCCGGTAACTAATACACCTGTTGTCGGATTTAAAATTCCCTATTGGGAGGAATGTAAGCATTTGGTGATTAAAGCGGCAGGATTAGTATCTGGGAACCGTTCTATAGGATGGGATATTGCCGTTACAAATGAAGGACCAATATTGATCGAAGCGAACCATAACTGGAATTTATTGAGTATGGTGCCGGGAAGGAAAGGTTTCAGGAAAGAGTTTCAGCAATATTTATCTATCCTGTAGCCAGTTGGTAGGTATATTACAAAAAGTATTTTATGAAGATATAATGCAAAACGTATAATGATAGATAAAACATTTGTTAAAAGGGTTTTGATAACAGGAGTTGGAGGTCCGACGCCGCGTTCTTTTGTACGGGCCATTAAGTATTTTGGAGGAAAATATAAAGATTCATTTGAATTTATTGGCGTGGACTCAAATCCTTTGGCGTATGGACTCTACGACAGGGATATGTTTTGCAGATCTTTTCTTGTGCCCCGGGCGGAGGATACTCGATATTGGCATGCGATAAATGCTATTATAGAAGAAAATGCTATTGATGCTGCCATTATCCTGCCCGAAATAGAAGTGCTGGAATGGTCAAGGAATCATACCAAATTAAATAAGAAGATTAGACTGCATTTACCGGATTACAGACTAGCCAAAGATCTGATAAATAAATATAAGTTGCATAGCCTTCTGAGCGATACAGGCTATATACCGGCTTTTTCGAAATTAAGTCCGGGGTATTATTCTTTTGACACTTTAAAAAATGTAGTGGGAAATACCTTCTGGATCAGAGGCACAGAGGGATCGAGCGGATTTGGATCATTGAAAATCGACAGTGAAAAGTTACTATCACAATGGATTACCATGAATGCAGATATTTCAGAGTTTATAGCTACCGAGTATCTGCCGGGTCGTAATATGGCCTGTAAACTCCTTTATTTTAATGATAAGTTATTAGCCACTGCATGTGCAGAGAGGATAAAATATATTATGGCCAAAACGGCCCCGTCGGGAATAACGGGCAACACGTCATTCGGGCGTTTATTAAATGAACCCCGGTTAGTTGATATTTCCGTAGATGCGTTAAATATTATATCAAAAAAAATTGGCGTTGGGCTTAATGGAATATTTACAATTGATTTTAAGGAAGATATTTACGGTAATCCTAAAATAACAGAAGTGAATATCAGGCATGTTGCTTTTACCTCTTCCCTTGCGGCGGGAGGGGCGAACCTTCCTCTGCGAACATTGCTTGAATTATTTAATGAAACAGGGGTTGTTTCTGAAACGACCCATTACACTTTCAATGAACAATATGTGTTCCTCAGGGATGTGGATGCTTACCCGATTGTAATAAAAGAATCTGATCTTTTTTTGAAGTAGGGACACTTATAAAGCTGATGTATCTTAGATCCCCTGGATGGCTTGAGAACCGTAGCTGCCATTTATTCAATACCCGGGAACGATCAGTTATGGTATATAGGTGTGGCATCCTTTAGCGCTTAACGTTGTAGATCAATATTTTATCATACACCGGATATTACCGGATTTTGTTTTGGTTATAATGCTTGCTGTAATCGTTGCCTCTGTGAGTTGTTGGATTTTAGAAAAACCATTTTTAAATTTAAAACGCTCTTTTTCGTACGGGTGAAACAAATGCTTTGTATAAAGGGTCTGAAAATGACTAAAGAAGATATCTAAATTTGTATTGGTATGCATGCTAAAATATGGCTCTCTTCACCCCATATGGGTGGTAATGAAAGGAAATTTGTAAACGATGCATTTGACACCAACTGGGTTGCGCCCCTGGGACCCAATGTAAATGGTCTGGAAACAGATATTGCACGCTTCCTTTTCCCGGAAGACGAAAATAATTTACATGTGGCTGCACTGAGTTCCGGTACCGCAGCTATCCATCTTGGATTACTATTGCTTGGCGTTAAAGCCGGCGATGAAGTGATATGTCAAAGTATGACTTTCTCTGCCTCGGCAAATCCTATTGTATATCTGGGTGCCACACCGGTATTTATTGATAGTGAGCCGGATACATGGAACATGTCGCCCGAATTTTTGGAAGAGGCGATCAGGGACAGGATAACGAAAGGGAGAAAGCCTAAAGTGATCATACCTGTTCACCTATACGGGATGCCAGCTAAGATGGACGAAGTAATGGCTGTTGCCAAAAAATATGAAATCCCTGTGCTTGAGGATGCTGCAGAAGCGTTGGGCAGTAGTATTAATGGAAAGCATTGCGGCACCTACGGAATAATAGCCGCACTTTCCTTTAACGGAAATAAGATCATTACTACTTCCGGCGGTGGGGCAATGGTTACACATGATAGGGAACTGGCGGAAAAAGCCCGTTTCCTGTCTACACAGGCCCGTGACCCGGCTCCTCATTACCAGCACTCTCACATTGGGTATAATTACCGGATGAGCAATATATGCGCCGGTATTGGCCGCGGACAGATGGAAGTTTTGTCTCAGCGGGTTTCACAGCGCAGGGCTAACTTTGAATGGTACAACAGGGTTTTAGCTGATATAGATGCTATCCACTTCTTAAAAGAGCCCGACGGCTATTATTCCAACCGATGGCTTACTACTGTGTTGATCACACATCCAGTTATTACGCGTGAAACGCTCAGACTTGCATTGGATAGGGTAAATATAGAAAGCCGTCCTTTGTGGAAGCCCATGCACTGTCAACCTGTTTTTAAGGGTGCTCCTTTTTACGGCGATGGTACGGCAGAAAAATTATTTGCAGAAGGGTTATGCCTCCCATCCGGTTCTAATTTAACTGACGAAGAACGCACCCGCATTGTAACGGAAATAAGGAAGGTTTTCTCTTAAAAGAAGATATTAATCATCATTAAGATGGAAGCAAAAAGCCGGGATTCTTTATCTCCCGGCTTTTTTATTTGTTGAGATTGTATCTCACTTCGAATTCCCAATTTAATAGGTGAACACTTTTCCTCCCGCCATCACTTCCTGTGTCTTTTCGTCGAACGTAACTTTCTGACCCGTACGGTAGGCCGCATTGGACATAATAACGGCGATGGCATGATTGTAACCCGCTTCAATTGGTGCGTTAGGTTGCTTCCTGCTGCGTACACATTCCATCCAGTTGCGCACATGCGACAGGGTTAATTCGTCGCCGCCCGTATCGGCATCGGTGCTTACCTTGGCAGCCATTTCATTAAGCGACATCGTTGGCAGTAAATTGGCCTTCATGCCCATAGCCTTCGCATGATTTTCCTTTAATCCCCCTTCAGGACTGATCTGGTTGGTATCCAGGTTTAAAGTACCACCATTGGAATAATAGATCTCCTTTACATCTCCAGAAGCATTGGTCATCCGGGAGCTGAAAATGACCTGGAAGCCTGTTGCAGGGTCATGGAGTGGGCCATAATCAAAAACTGCTGTCAACGTATCTGCGTTTTTCCTTCCATCCTTCCAGGCATATATGCCGCCGTTAACGGCTACGCTGCGCGGATGCGGCAGGTTGGCAAACCAGTGTACGGTATCTATCTGGTGACACATCCATTGCCCCGGGATACCAGAAGAATAAGGCCAGAACAAACGGAATTCCAGATATTTCCTGGGGTCAAATTTTTCGAAAGGACGGTTCAGCAGAAAACGCTTCCAGTCGGTGTCTTCTTCTCTCAGCTGCGGAACCAGTGATGGTCTGCGCCAGCGACCTGGCTGGTTTACATTCCATATCAGCTCCACCATTACAATAGGCCCGAATTTTCCCGCCTGTATAAAATCGTAAGCGGCTTTGTATGTCGTTCCGCTTCTTCTTTGGGAACCGATCTGAACGATCTTGCCGCTCTCTTTCACCGCTTTAAGCACCGCCCTGGCATCTGCCATCGTTTCTGCCAGCGGCTTTTCGGTATAGGTATCCTTGCCGGCTTTTACTGCTTCCACGGTATGCAGGGCATGCTGGAAATCTGCCGTGCTGATAAATACCGCGTCAATATTTTTAAGGTCATATAATGCATCGTTGTTCACACAGGCTGTAATATCATGGCCCAGTTGCTGTTTAAGATAAGACTGCCCCTCTTCCCTTCTTTTTTTCCATATATCCGACACGGCCACCATATCAAAGTTCAGCTCTTTATGTAGCTTAACGAATGAGGGCAATAAAGAACCTCTGAAACGGTCGGAAAATCCTACAACTCCCACGTTTACCCTATCGTTTGCCCCTATGATATTGCGGTAACTTTTTGCGCTGAGTCCCATGGTGCCCATATAGGTGGCCATACCTGCCAGTGTGCTTTTTTTAATAAACTCCCTGCGTGAATTTTCCATATGCGATCTTTTAGTGAATAAATTTAAGTGAAAGAATTGTAGTTTTATTTTTTACAGGCCGTAAACAAAGCAGATTATAGTATTTTGCAACACCCATAGTCAAAGTTATTCAATAATGAGAAGTATTGCTTTAACGGATACTGGTTTATATTTATTAAATGTTCAATTATGGAAAAAAGAAATCCCCCTTTTCTTAGCCGGTTTATGCTTCTGCTGGGCTGCCTTTTTACGGTAACAGTTTATGGTCAATCAACTAAAGACAAGATACAGGTGTACAATATAGAAATAACTCCTGTTGATGCATCCCAAAAAGTGATCATTACCGCCGATGGTAAGCCCTTTACAGCATTGGTATATACCGACACCCTTGAGAAACATTTTTTATATCCTATCTATGCACCCGATGGTCAACTGATTACACGTGGCTTTCCTTTTGCCCCCCGAAAAAACGAGCCTACTGATCATCCGCATCATACCGGACTGTGGCTGAATTACGAAAGCGTGAACGGGCTTGACTTCTGGAATAACTCCTATGCTATACCGGCAGACAAAAAAAATAAGTATGGCTGGATAAAGACGAAGAAGATCCTTAAAGCCAAAGGAGGCAAAAAAGGGGAGCTGAAAATACAGGCTACCTGGGAAAACCAGAAAAACCAGGTATTATTGAATGAAACCACTACTTATTTCTTCAAAGCAGATGAAAGCAAACGGGTAATAGACCGGGTAACCACGCTTACCGCTGCGCAGGATGTAAATATGCCGGATATAAAAGACGGAATGCTTGGATTGAGGGTAGCCCATGAGTTAGAAATGCCCTCGAAAGAAAAAAAGGAGTTCAAAGACGATAAGGGGAATGTTACTGTGATTGAAGGCAGTGCGGATGATGCCCCTTCGGGAAATTATATTACCAGTGAGGGCAAAGAAGGCGATGCTGTGTGGGCTACCAGAGCTCAATGGTGTATGTTGTATGGAAAACAGGGAGAAGACACCACCAGCATTGTTATTATTGATCATCCGCGCAATCCGGGTTATCCCACTTACTGGCATGCACGGGGTTACGGATTGTTCGCTGCCAATCCCTTAGGACAAAAAGTGTTCAGTAACGGGAAAGAAGCGCTCAACTTCGCTTTAAAACAGGGGCAATCCGTTACCTTTCGCTACCGGGTAGTGATAGCCTCCGGGAAACAGCGGTTGAGCAAGGAAGCGATCAATCTGGCGGCAGGAGACTTCTTTCAGAGCGTGAGGTAAACTTTTATAAAAATTAATATTTTGATATGTACATTTACTGATCAAAAACACTACACATGAAATCAAAAAATCTCGTTTTAATTGTTGTTATCGGTGCAATATTATTGCTGGGTGGATGCGGCTGCGGCGGTTATAATAAAATGGTGGGCCTGGATCAGAACGTAAAAGGGAAGTGGGGGAATGTGCAGAGCGAATACCAGCGCCGGTCGGATCTTATACCTAACCTGGTGAACACGGTAAAAGGAGCTGCCAACTTTGAGCAGGAAACGCTTACAAAGGTAATAGAAGCACGTGCTAACGCTACCAAAGTGAATATCAATGCGGATGATCTCACTCCTGAAAAGTTGGCGCAGTTTCAGCAGGCACAGGGTGAGGTAAGCAGCGCATTGAGCCGTTTATTGGTAACGGTAGAGCGGTATCCCGAGTTAAAAGCCAATCAGAACTTCCTTAACCTGCAATCTCAACTGGAAGGAACAGAGAACAGGATCAAGGTATCCCGTAATGATTTCAATACAGCAGTACAGGATTACAATACAGTAGTGAAGTCGTTCCCTACTGTTTTATATGCCGGGATGTTAGGGTTTAAAGAAAAAGGGTTTTTTGCTGCTGACCCGGGAGCCGACAGAGCCCCTGATGTGAATTTTTAAATTAATCTGCGTTCATGGGACTTTTTCCATCCAGGATAAAACATTTCTTTTCCCCGGAGGAGAACCAGCGGATCGTATCGGCGATCCGGGAGGCTGAAAAGCGCACCAGCGGAGAAATACGGGTATATGTGGAAAGTCGGTGCCGTTTTGTGGACCCTGTTGACAGGGCTATGGAATTGTTTTACGGGTTGAAAATGGAAAAAACGGAACAGCGCAATGGAGTGATTATATATATAGCTGTCAGGGATCATCAGTTAGCGATATACGGCGATGAAGGTATACATCAAAAAGTGGGTGAAGATTTCTGGAAAACAGAAGTGCAGCATATTTTGAGTGAATTTAATGCTGCCCATTATGTAGATGGTATTGTGCGGATAATAGAGGAAACAGGAATAGCATTATGTGATCATTTTCCGTATGTAGCCGAATCCGACAAAAATGAATTACCCGATGAGATCGTGTTTGGAAAATAATTTCAAATCCTCCCTACCTGTTGTGCTTTCTTTTGGGTTTATTCAGCCCTGATCAACTGCCGGGATGTTTTTTCCGGATATGGAATCTGATAATTAAATGAAGAAGTGTTTATTCATCATATTTTCCTTTCTCTCTCTGGCTGCTTCGGCGCAGATTGACAAAATCATACCTGCTGCGCCGAATCCTCCGCGGTTAGTGAACGATTACACCGGCACGCTTACCGCATTGCAGCAGGAAAACCTGGAGCATAAGCTTAAGAACTATGATGATACTACATCCAACCAGATCGTAGTAGCCATTGTAAAAACTCTTAATGATTATGATCCCTATGAGTATGCAACTGCTCTGGGACGTAAATGGGGCGTAGGCAATAAGGAATTTAATAATGGCGTGGTTTTTTTGATCGCCAAAGACGACAGGAAGGTTTTTATTGCTCCGGGGTATGGACTGGAAGGTGCTTTACCAGATATCACCTGTAAGCAGATCGTAGAAAATGAGATACTTCCCAATTTCAGGGGCAATGATTATTACCGCGGTATTGATGAAGGCACTACTGCTATTATGCAGGCAGCTGCCGGCGAATACCAGCCACCGGAAGGATATGCAGACAGGGGAAGGAAGAAAGGTGTTCCTTTACCCCTTATTATATTTATCATCTTTATTATTGTTATTATCATTTCACGCATAGGGGGCGGAGGTGGCGGAGGCTCGTTCATGAGCCGGAGGGGTTACCGTGAAACAGGTATTCCCCCCATATTCTGGTTTCCCGGAGGCGGGGGAAGCAGCAGGGGAGGCGGAGGCTGGAGTGGCGGGGGTTCCGGGGGTGGCTTCGGAGGTTTTGGCGGCGGAAGTTTCGGAGGTGGCGGCGCAGGCGGAAGCTGGTAGCAGAGGTCAATCCATAGGTCGGGGATCCTCTTGCATATTACTGGTGCTGTGTCAAATCTGAATGTGAGAAAAGCAACATTTGTTTCTCCTCTATCTTCTCACTTCTCACGAAAATATACACATACCATTTGCCTGACTTAACCCTGTTTTTTCAATAAGTACTGCACCAACGCCCTGAGTTGGGAGGCAGACTGGTAGCCGGTAACCCTTTTAAGCTCTTTCCCGTTTTTGTATACTGCAATTACAGGGATACTTTCGATACCCAGTTTACGTGCTAAGGGTTTGGCTTTGTCCAGGTCAATGCGGAAGAAAACTACTTTACCCTTGTATTCTTTCTCAAGTTTTTTTAATGATGGCTCCATCTGGCGGCAGGGGATGCACCAGGGTGCATAAAAATCAACCAGCAATACTTTATTTTCGGCAAGCAAACGGTCGAAATCGGAAGAGGTAAAGGCGTTATCAGACGCTATGATATCTTTGCCCGTTGTTACAGGCAACTGGTTATTTTCCCATGCCATGATGCCACCCTGTAAATCGTAGATGGTTGTAAAACCCAGTCCATGCAATGTTTTGGCCGCCTCGGCGCTTCTTACGCCCCCCTTGCAATAAACATATACAGGTTGTTCCCGGCTTAGCTTTTGGATCCTTTCTTTAAAATCCTTATCATAAATATTAATGTTTTTCGCATGGGCAATATGCCCGGATTGAAACTCTTCCGGTGTGCGTACATCTATAATCTGCTTTTCAGCAGCCGTATCCAGGCTTTTTGCAAATGTTTTTGCAGGTAATAACTCGATATTACCTTTCTGCTGCGCAAAAACGGGAAGTGAAAGGAGCAGACCGAAAAGAACGGGAAGAAGAGATCTTTTACGCATTGTTGCTGTGTTGGTGAATGACCTGTTGAAGCTGGTTGGCCTGCACTACTCCCGATTGTCTCCATAATATCTTTCCCTCCCGGAATAACATAAGCGTAGGAACGCCCTGAATGTGGTACACCCCGGCGGTTTCCGGATTTTTATCCACATCAATCTTTATAATGGTAACGGTGTCGCCCACCTGCTTCTTCAGCGATTCGAGGATAGGAGCCATCATCTTACAGGGACCGCACCAGGTGGCATGAAAATCAACCAGCACCGGTTTTTGCCCATTGATAAGTTCGGAAAAGGTTGCCATTGCGTTGTATTATTTGTATGCTATATCGATGCAAAGATAATAAATGATTGAGCCTGGCATGTGTTACCAAAGTTACATTAAAGTGGCTATGGCGGTCTATTCCTTTTGTATATGGGCGCATTTACCTTCGGTGAGAAAAGTTCAAATTTTCGCATAGGCAAAAGTTCACCGACAAGCAGAAAAACGTAATACAATAACTATATAGAATTACAGATAGTTATGGAGGCAAAATCTTTCTCGCGGCGATAGCGGCGATGCGGCGGCGCCGCGGCGAAGTATTTGTTATTGTTTTCTTTGCGCTCGCTTCACCTTTGCGTTCGCTGCGTGAAATCCTTATCAATATGTATAGGATGAAATGGAGCTGAGTAAAAGCAAAAATTTGGAGTGCACCCTTCGCATATTGTTCCTGATCTTATAACAGGTCTTTTAGGACTGCCCATACATTTTCGGCTACGATCTTTTGCCCTTCAGCAGTGGGGTGTATACCATCACCCTGGTTTAATGCCGGTACCCCTCCAACCCCTTCCAGGAGAAAAGGGATAAAAGCGATTTTGTTGCTTTTTGCCAGCCTGACAAAAATGGCATGGAATTTTTCACTGTATTGCTTTCCCATATTGGGTGGCACACGCATACCGGCAAGCATTAGTTTTGCCGCAGGGTATTTTTGGGCTACCTTATCTAATATCTGTTGCAGGTTTTTCTCCGTTTCTTCAAGCGGAATACCTCGCAGTCCATCATTTCCTCCCAATTCAAGTATAAAAATATCCACAGGTTGCTTCAATATCCAGTCTATCCTGCTGTTGCCTCCTGCCGTTGTTTCACCGCTCAGCCCGGCATTGATCACTTTATAAGGGAGTTGCAGGGAATCAATCTTAGCCTGTATAAGTGCCGGGTAGGCTTCGGAAAGATCAAGTCCATAACCGGCAGTAAGACTATTACCAAAGCATACAATATGCTTTGCCGGCGATGGAGATGGTGATACCTGCTTTGATGTATCGTTCTCTTGTGCACCGGCAGGTGCGGAGCCGGGATTTCCACAGGCGCCGCATAACAGGAATAGCAAACATCCATAAAGTTTTAATCTCAGCATAATATTATCAATTAATAAAGCAGGCATAACTATTCACTATTCACCATTCACTCCTCACTTTTCTCCTCTCTCTTCTCACCCTCTCGTAGCTATCACTTTCGGGGCAACCGGTATATTGCAATTCACTCCGCTCCAATTTATCTCATAAAGCTGTTAAGTATATTTTAAAAATACAGTAATTTAAACGGCTTTTATTTAAACAGGGTAATTTGAGCGTCACTTTTCTTTAGCTAAAACCTGAAAATGGAGTATATACTTAATGTGCGAAACGTTAGTAAAACGTATCAAAGCGGTGCCAAAAAGCTTACGGTGCTTCATGATATCAGCTTTGCCGTGGAAACAGGTTCTGTTGTAGCTATTGTGGGACCCTCCGGGAGCGGGAAAACCACTTTGCTGGGATTGTGTGCAGGGCTTGACCAGGCAAGCGCAGGCACAATTGAATTTAATGGGCTGCGGTTAGACAACAGGAGCGAGGAGGAAAGGGCCTTGATCCGCAACCGTTATATAGGCTTTATTTTTCAGAGCTTTCAACTCATGCCCACGCTTACCGCGCTTGAAAATGTAATGGTCCCTTTGGAATTACAGGGAAAGAAAAACATTCGTCCCCATGCCGTTTCACTCTTAGAGAAAGTAGGTCTTGCAGACCGCTTACATCACTACCCGGTGCAATTATCAGGAGGCGAGCAGCAACGGGTTTCCATAGCAAGGGCATTTTCTACCCATCCCAAAATATTGTTTGCCGATGAGCCTACCGGTAATTTGGATGATGACACGAGCAACAGGATCGTTCCCCTGCTTTTTGAATTGAACCGGGAGGCGGGTACTACTCTGGTTATTGTTACCCATAATGCTGAGCTGGCAGAAAGCACCCAGCGCATCATCCGTTTAAAAGGAGGACATATCGTAGCAGATGAGCGTACAGGCAATTCAATACCGGCGGTTTAAAAGTTGTGTATGAACAATGATCAGCTTTTCCGAAAGAAACCATTACAGTTTCCCTGGCTTTTTAAGATGGCCTGGCGCGACAGCAGGAGAAACCGCTCCCGGCTGCTGCTGTTCATGTCTTCCATTGTGCTCGGGATTGCGGCTTTGGTGGCTATTTTTTCGCTCGGCGATCGTGTGCGTAATGATATCAATGACCAGGCTAAAACCCTGCTGGGAGCAGACCTGGTTATTGAAAGCAACAAGGCGGCCGACAGTTCCGTTCAGCAAATGCTGGATACTTTAGGCGATCAGCGTTCACGGGAATGCCGCTTCGCTTCCATGGTTTATTTTCCCAAAAATAATGGAACGCGGTTAGTGCAGGTACTGGCGCTTGAAGGTGATTATCCCTATTACGGTCGTTTCGAAACAGTTCCTGCTGAGGCTGGTGTTGATTTTCGCAGGGTGCAACAGGCGTTGGTGGATAAAACGCTGATGCTGCAGTTTGACGCGAAGGTGGGTGATTCCATACGGGTAGGGGAGCTGGGCTTTATCATTGCAGGCGTACTCACACAGGCTCCGGGCCGTGCCGGGATTTCCACTACCATTGCTCCCCCGGTATATATCCCCTTTCAATATCTGCAACAAACAGGGCTTTTGCAAAAGGGCAGCAGGTTCACTTACAGCTTTTATTTCAGGTATGACGCTCAGCAAAAGATGGACAGGCAGCTTACCGCAACAGGCACTGTGCTGGAAAGCAGGGGACTGGATTATGAAACGGCAGAATCCCGTAAGCGTGAAACCGGCAGGCAATTCGAAGATGTTGCTCAATTCCTTACCCTTATCGGCTTTATCGCTTTATTGTTAGGCTGCATCGGCATAGCCAGCTCCGCCAATATTTATATCCGGGAAAAAATACCCGCTATTGCCATCCTTCGTTGCATGGGCGCCGGTATAACACAAACCTTCCTGATCTATCTTATACAAATAACGGTGCTTGGTTTTATAGGGGCATTGGCCGGTGCTGCGCTTGGAACTGCCGTACAGCAGGTACTGCCTTTTGTATTGAAAGATATCCTGCCTGTGGAGATCAGCACCGGTATTTCCTGGCCCTCCGTTGCTAAAGGAATTGGGTTGGGGGTTGCCGTCTCTTTCTTATTTGGTTTGCTTCCCCTGCTTTCCATACGCGATATTTCACCGTTGTATACCTTGCGGGTATCTGTTGAACAGACGCCACCCTGGCGTAATCCCTGG
>CAZREP010000024.1:0-2241 GCA_964599035.1 uncultured Terrimonas sp.
ATGAAATTATTGTCAGGAGGTTCAACCCTTTTCTGTACAAGATCGGCAGGTCGTATAACTATAACCACCAGAATACGGAGGACTTAATGCAGGAAACATTTATTGATGCGTATAAAAACCTGCTACAATTTGAAGGGCGTTCTGATTTCAAAACCTGGATCATCCGTATAATGATGAATAATTGTTACCGGAAGAGAGAGAAATTAGGGTTTAAAAACGAAATTATGCAAGATGTAAACGATCGCTCATCACCTATGTTTGCCAATGCCAATAACGATACAGACAAAATAGTGCAAAACCATGAACTGGGACATGTTATTGAAAATGTCCTTGGAAGGATCCCTTTCGATTACCGGATGGTCTTTTCGTTACGGGAAATAAACGGATTGACTGTAGCAGAAACTGCAGACCTGCTCAACATCAGCGAAGCCAATGTAAAAGTGCGGCTGAACAGGGCAAAAGCCATGTTGCGAAGTGAAATAGAAAAAACATATTCTGCCAGCGAACTGTTTGAATTTAATTTAATTTACTGTGATGCGATGGTAGAAAATGTAATGAGAAAAATAAACGGGCTCTGATGGTCTTCTATACAGGCAATTATAGTTTAACCGGGTCTGACTGATTGATGGCTTCATTTTATTTCTGCCTTACAGGTGCAAGTGCAACAGTATGATTATGGATACCATTCGGAAAAGTACTTACATATATGGATTATGATTCCGATATTAGTATACGGGATTTGTCCGAAAAGGTATAATCTAAACATCATGCTTAATATTAAATAAAAGGGTATGTCAAATTTGATCGGCAGGAGAAAATTCATCAAAATGTCAGCCGGCGCAGGGATGGCAACGGCAATATGGACGCCTCTGCTGGAGAAAGCATTGGCTGTAAAAGCCAATAATGCTACCCGGTCGATCCTGGATGTAAAGCATATTGTGATTCTCATGCAGGAGAACCGTTCTTTCGACCATTACTTTGGAGCAATGAAGGGCGTTCGTGGCTTTGGCGACCGGTTCCCTATTCCGCTGGAAAGCGGGAAAAGAGCGTTTCACCAGTCAGACGGTAAAAAGATCATTCCTCCCTACAGGGCAAACAGGAAGACGACCAACGCGGCTTTGATCAATGGTACACCACACGATTTCCCCGATACACAAGCTGCCTGGAACCAGGGTAAATACGGCTTTTGGCCTTTGTTTAAAAAGCCCTATTCTATGGCCTATTATACCAGGGAAGAGATACCTTTTCAGTATGCCATGGCCGAATCGTTTACGATCTGCGATGCGTATCATTGTTCAGTAGCTACAGGAACTGACCCCAACCGTATCGTATTTTGGTCGGGCTCTAATTTCGATCCTGAAAAACGGGCGGCGGGTATTAATTGTACTGATGAACATTCAGAGCCGGTCAATGTGCGGTGCTGGATCACCGGTACAATGCCCGATCCGGGATATACCTACAGGGCTAATGCCTTTACCTGGCCAACCATACCCGATGTGCTGCAGGAAGCGGGTATCAGTTGGAAGATCTACCAGGATCCGAACAACAACTGGACTGGTGCGATGCATGGCTGTCTGGCATTTGAGAGCTTCAGGATTGCGAGACCGGGATCGCCGGTTTACGAAAATGGTATGCGGCACTGGTCCATACAGGATCTGATGAACGATGTAAAGAATAATACGCTTCCGCAGGTGAGCTGGGTATTGCCTTCGCAGGATGATTCGGAGCATCCGGGTGCACCGTCAAGCCCTTACCGGGGCGCCGACTTTACACATAGTGTTTTGAGCGCCGTTACCGCTGATCCTGAAGTGTGGAGTAAAACGGTTTTCTTTCTTACGTTCGATGAAAATGACGGTCTTTTTGATCATCTGCCTGCTCCCGCGGTGCCTTCTTATAACCTTGACGGTACATTGGCCGGCAAATCCACGCTTGACTTGCGGGGTATGTATTTTCATAACGATAAAGGAACAGACGAGTTTCCAAACATTCATTGGGGTGCCAACAGCAAAAGGATCTACCAGGATAAAAGAGATACCATTACGGGAAATATACGTCCCTGGGGACTTGGACCCCGTGTACCCATGTATATCATTTCTCCCTGGAGCAAAGGCGGCTGGGTAAATTCAGAAGTGGCCGATCATACATCCGTTGGACAGTTCATAGAAAAACGTTTTGGAGTGGTTATACCGGCCATCAGTCCCTGGCACCGGGCGGTTTGCAGCGATCTGACCTCCGCTTTTG
>CAZREP010000024.1:2251-37651 GCA_964599035.1 uncultured Terrimonas sp.
CCTGCAACCTCCGACTACGCTGCCGTGGATGAGGCTTCCAAAAAGCTGCCTAAGGCACTGGCTCCCGATATACCCTCTCCGTTGTACCAGGAAAAAGGGGTCAGCTATTCAAGAAAGCTTCCTTACCGCTTGTATACTTATTGCGAAGCGTTGAAAGACGAAAATAAAGTAAGGCTGGTATTTGAAAATAAAGGCGCTGCCGGGGCAGTATATCATGTTTATGATATGAATCATCTGCAAAAAATACCCAGGCGTTATACGGTAGAGGCCGGCAAAACATTGAGCGATGAATGGGACACTGCCGCCAACAACGGCTTATATGATCTTGAAGTATATGGCCCGAACGGCTACTTTCATAAGTTTACCGGTAATATTCAAAACCATGAACCTAAGGTTAAGTTAGCATATGATCATGTAAAGGGCTCTATTTCGGCGGCCTTACATAATCCAACCGGCCACACTGTTGACATAACCATTATTTCAAACGCGTATCAGTATGAAGATAAAGACCCCTGGTTGATAAAGCTAAAGGCGGGAAAAAGGAAAAGTAAATCATGGGACCTGAAAAACAGCGGTAACTGGTATGATTTCTCTATTAAGACAGAGGATGGATTTCTGCATCGCTTTGCAGGAAGGGTAGAAACTCAACGGCATAGCATAAGCGATCCGGCGATGGCAATGGACATTTAGGAGGCAGAACAGTGCATAACAGAACCGGAAAAAGATAAAAATATCGATTGATAAGCTTTTCACGAAGGCTGGCGAACGATCAGCGATCCTTTTGAAATAACCAGTTGTGAATATAAAGAAGGCTTTCCCTTTGCCAGCAGCTCAAGCATATATTTGCCGGCGAGTTGGCCGATCTCAAAAGGTTTTTGTTCGTAGGTGGTGAGTCCGGGATCAATAATGGATGTCCACATGTCATTACCAAATCCTGCTACTGCTATCTCTCCGGGTATTTTAATCCCTTTTCTTTTAAGTATTTCAATTACCTGGATGGCGCCGCGGTCATATACCGTACATATTCCATCGGGCCGATCCGGCAGGCTGAGCCAGTATTTCTCTGTTTTTCCAGCTAATGAGGAAGGCAATCAAAAACATCCGGGAAAAATAAAACGTATAAAAAAATAGTATAGGTTGTTTGGAAGTTTTCGGAATTGTCTTAAAATCTGTTATGTTTACGTAGTTTTTAAAGAATCTTTTGACCAACAATCCCACATATACAGACCACGAACTATTTGCCCTGATCGCTGAGGGAGATGAGGATGCTTTTGAAAAACTATTCGATTTATACCTTCCGCGAATTCAACCCGTAATACTTCAAATTGTAAAATCAGAAATTGTAGCAAAAGATATTGTACAGGATGTATTTCTCAGGTTATGGCTCAACAGAACGAAATTGACAGATATTGACCAACCTAAAAATTACATTTTCAGGATTGTTTACAACCAGTCGTTTAAATATTTGCAGCGACACCTTATACAGGAGAAAGCCACTTCCGTGCTGAAATCGGAACAAAATGTTACTGATACCGCTGTATTTATGGACCATGCTCTGGATATGGCGGAAGTATATCGCATGATAGAGACAGCCATACTCACACTTCCTCCCCAGTCCAGGAAGATATATCGTCTGAACCGGATTGCCGGATACAAACCCCGGGAAATTGCCAGCCATCTTGGCATTTCTGTACAAAGTGTTCGTAATTCACTAACACGATCCGGCCAAACCATTCGTGAGTATCTTGGAAACCATGGTATTGTGATCCCCATACTTCTGTTAGTAATTGTACTGCAATAAAAAATTGAGACCTGCGTGAGTATATTTTCTTTTCTTAACGGTCGTATATAAGGAGCGGCAGGAAGAAATTGTAGAATATACCATGTTTTTATTATTAAACCGCTCTAAAAGATTACAATTTTGGATCAGAAACAGGAAGTAATAGTACAGCTACTGGAAAAGGTAAAGCATTCTACAGCAACTGCTGAAGATTGCGATCGACTCCTTGCATTGTTAAATGAAAGTAACTCCGACGAGCTTGTTGCTTATGCTAACAAATATTACGAAGAACAACGACTGTTGTTTGAACAATCCGGTAATATATTATGGAAAAATATTTTCAAAGAGATTGTCGCTTTAGACAAAGAGGTATTAAACAGTGCACCGGAAACGCCTGTACGCCATATATCTTTCCGGCGTTGGTACAGGGCTGCTGCTGTAGCAGTATTGCTACTAATGACAGGAGGCGCCTATTTCTGGTCTCAAAATAAGAACAGTAACATTCAGCCTGTTGTTAAAACTGAACAACAGGAGATACCACCGGGACGAGAGGGTGCAGTATTAATGCTTGCCGATGGTTCTAAAGTGTTGCTGGATACCATTCAAAGCGGTGCGGTAGCATTACAGGGTGGTGTGATGGCAAAAGTGGAAAATGGGAGGCTCGTGTATGAAGGTACAGGATCAGAAATGCTCTACAATATAATGGAAACTCCCAAAGGCAGGCAGTACCATCTTGTATTGCCTGATGGCTCTAAAATCTGGTTGAATTCAATGAGTTCAATTCGCTATCCAATTTCTTTCATAGGCAAAAAAAGAATAGTGGAGATTACGGGTGAGGTTTATTTTGAGGTGGCAAAAATGAAAGAACATCCATTTTTAGTTAAGATCAATGATAATACATCGGTAGAAGTGTTGGGTACACATTTTAACATTAATGCTTACAATAATGAGCATAGTATCAATACCACTTTGCTTGAAGGAAGCGTTAGGGTAAATGTTGGTGACAACCATGCACTATTAAAACCAAAGCAGCAGGCCAGAATAAAAGATGGTATTAATGTATATGATGATGTGGATGTAGACCGGATAATGGCATGGAAAAACGGATTGTTTGATTTAGAAGGATTGAGTATTACAGAGATAATGCGTCAACTGGAGCGTTGGTATGATATTGATATCATATTTGAAGGTGAAGTAAAAGACAATATCAAATTTACGGGAGGTATTTCAAAAGGAGTAACATTGAATCAATTGCTCGAGGCATTGGAAGTGATGGATATTCATTTTAAGCTGGATGGCAGAACGCTGATCATAAGACCCTGAACCAATGTAGTCAATGCATTGTATTACTTAAAATAAAACATATTATTTCATGTAACGAATGTACAAAATCGTAATGCAATAATAATAACTAATATAAAATAAATTGAGTTAGCCTTTAAAACAAACCGCCCCGGCGTAGGACCCGGAGCGGCTATGTTTGGCTGATCAAAAGGACAGGAATCCATTTTTTAACAACCAAAATCGATCGCAATTTATGCAAAAAACTGCAAATTGTAGTTCGCATTCTTGTATCAGGAATCTCTCTGTTAACAGGGGTATCAGATTCCAACATTGGGAATTGCGGCTGCACAACCAAACTCTTCGGGCTATGAGGCTGATTTGTTTTTTCCTGTTTACTGCCTTTATCTCCGTATACGGGAAAACTACTGCCCAGCAGGTTACTTTATCGGGCCAAAACCTCTCCCTTAAAAAAATCTTTTCAGTTGTCAAAGAGCAAACCGGGTATATTTTGTTTAGCAAAAAGGAATTATTACAACAGTCCAAACCTGTTACCATTGAGGCAAGGGATATGCCACTGGAGCTTTTTTTAGAAGAAATACTCAAGGATCAGCCACTCAGATTTATTATCCGCGATAAAACAATCTTTCTTTATCAGAAATTCACATCTTCAGTAGATGCGCAATTGAATACATCTTCTATTCAGAGTGAAACATTAAGAATAGATATTACCGGTAGCGTTATCGACGAAAGTAATAATCCCATACAGGGTGTTAGTGTGATGGTGGATGGCACGAATGAAGGAACAACTACTGACAGTAATGGGAAGTTTCGGATGAGTGTTCCTGATCATACTGCAACGATTGTTTTTAGCGCAGTAGGCTTCAATGTTTTAAAAGTGAAAGTAAACGCGCAAACTGTTATTAATGTTACACTCACTACGCAAAATGTGGTGATGGAAGATATTGTTTTTGTTGGATACGGATCACAAAAGAAGAAAAATCTAACCGGTGCTATTTCTTCAGTGGACGCCGGAGCGCTACAGGATCGGGCAAATGTAACATTAGCCGGAGCGCTGCAGGGGGTAGTACCCAATCTCAATATCAGCAATAGCACTGGTAGCCCTGGTATAGCCCCTTCTATTAACATACGCGGAAATACGTCGATAAATGGCGGTAGCCCTTTGGTGTTAGTCAATGGTATACCTATGGATATAAACCTGGTAAATCCCAATGATGTAGAGAGTGTTTCCGTACTGAAAGATGCCTCCTCTGCCGCCATTTATGGAGCCCGTGGGGCATACGGCGTAATTCTTATCACTACTAAAAATGGGAAAAAGGGACATAAGCCCCTGGTTTCAGTTGATGCCAATTATAGTATTAATACACCAACAGTTTTTTTAGAGTCGATGGATGCAATGGAGCGCTTGATTTATATGAATATTGCGAGCCAATATACGAATGGGCAGAATTATTATGATGAATATCAGCAGGCGGCTATCATTGCACATTACAATGACCCCTCTGCACCCACTGTTATTCAGAACCCTAATCGGGGGAGCGTAAATGGCATTAACATTTGGGATATGACGGCTAATACAGACTGGATGCGGGAAATTCAGCGTAAAAATTATGCTACAGGACAATACAATATCAGTATCGCCGGAGGTTCTGACAGATTTGATTACTATACCTCTTTAAGTTATATGAATCAGCAGGGTATAGCGAGATACTTTGATGAAAGGTACAAGCGTACCAATGTATTCGTTGGTTTAAACTATAAAGTGCTCGACTGGATTAAAATAGGTACAAAAGTTTCTGTTGCCAACTCAAATAAATTTTTCCCTCCTTATGATTTAGGAGATACAAAAGATGAAACGAATTTGATGTTTCACTATGCACTTTGGCCAACATTTCCTGTTCGTTTACCGGGAGGAGGATGGCCGGATTTTGATGGCGTTTCTAATCCTGTTCAGCAACAGGAAGAGGGGGGATATAATGAAAACAAAATACAGGATAATTGGCTAACTGGTAACATTAAACTAACACCATTTAAAAATGCTTCTTTCAATTTCGATTACTCGGTAAATAAGTTGAATGAAACGAGTTTGGAGTATGTAAGGAATTTACCCTTCCATGACAGAGAAGGGAATATAGCCGGTTATTATTATGCTTCCGTTCCTAATTCGGTAAAGAGAACAAGTTCTCAATCTGTTTATAATGTACTGAATGCTTACGCCGATTATGAAAATACATTTGGCAGTGAGCATTATCTTAAAGCAATGATTGGGTTCAATCAGGAATACAGGAATGTAGACTGGTTTTCTGCCCAACGCAGAGACTTGATTCTTGATGATATTCCTTACATAAGTCTTGCCAGCGGTGAGAACTTAACTGCAGATGCTGCTTCTGAAACAGCGTTGAGAGGCGTATATAGCAGGTGGAATTATATTTTTGACAATCGCTATATTCTTGAATTGAATGTGAGGTATGATGGAAGTTCTAAATTTCCCAAAAAAGACAGATTTGCTTTATTTCCTTCTGCTTCAATTGGCTGGCGTTTAGATAACGAGGCCTTTTTCTCAAAGCTAAAGCCGGTTGTCAGTTTATTGAAATTGAGGGCCTCATATGGTAGCCTGGGGAACCAGGCCGTTACCGGAAATTATCCGTATATCAGTACATATAGTGCTGCACAGGCAAACTACACATTTGGAGGAGAGCGGCCAATGTCGGTGTATGCACCAGGATTGGTTAGCGCAACTCTAACCTGGGAAACAGTTACCCAAACGAATTTCGGAGTGGATTTTGAACTTTTTAAAAACAGGATGACCGGCTCATTCGACTATTATAACAGAACAACGAAAAACATGTTGACGCTCTCGGAGAAGCTGCCATCTATTTTGGGCGTTAGCGAACCGAATTCGAATGCTGCTGACATGAAAACCAGGGGGTTTGATTTGAACCTGGGTTGGACAGATAACATCGGGAAAGTAAAATATGGCGCTACATTTATTTTGTCTGATTATACTGCAGAGATCACCAGGTTTAGTAATCCTTCCGGCTTACTTTCCAGCTATTATGTTGGACAAAAGATGGGAGAAATATGGGGATTTGAAACCGGCGGACTATTTCAGACTGATGAAGAGGCTCAGGCTTTAGACCAAACAAATATCAGTGGACGTCCCCGTATAGCAGGCGATCTATGGTTTGTTGATTTAGATGGAGATAAAAAAATCACAAGGGGAGACAATACCCTATCAAACCCAGGTGATCAACATATAATAGGCAATAACACACCCCGGTATTCGTATGGGTTTCGTTCAAATTTTTCCTGGAAAGGATTTGACTTGGTACTTTTTTTTCAGGGAGTAGCTAAACGAGATATTCAGATTGATCCATCTAGAGGCTCTTTTTTTCTTAGTCAGTACATGAGTCAATGGGCTCTTTTCCCCAAGATTGGAACAGACTACTGGACTCCAGAAAACACAGACGCGTACTATCCCAGACCTCTGTATTCTGGCGACAGGGGAGACATCACCGCCACTCAAACACGTTTTCTGCAAAACGGAGCATATTTGAGACTAAAGCAACTTTCACTTTCCTATACTGTTAATGAAAGCCTTGCCAGAAAGGTAAGCCTTAGAAATATCCGCTTTTATGCAACGGGAGCCAATTTACTGACTTTGACCAAAATGATTGAGACCATTGATCCTGAATTGGATAACCCCGGCCGTTATCCATTGAGCAAATCTTTTACTCTGGGATTAAAAGTTGAATTATAAAACAAATTAGATTATGAAGAAGCTATTATATATAATTGTCGTTCCAGTCTTTATCTTGGGAGGATGTAATGATGACTTTATGGAGCGATATCCGTTAGACGCGATCAGTGATGCTACTTATTGGAAATCTGCGTCCGAAATAAAGATGTATGCTAACCAATTCTATGAAGATCTATATCCGCCTTTAAGTTACCAAAATGATTTTAAGACGGACGATATGGCTCCGACAAATCGGAATACCTATGTTTGGGGCGAAAGTGTAGTACCTTCTTCCGGCGGGGGATGGGGTAAATCGGATTGGACTAAAATTCGCAGCTGTAATTATGCGTTATCCAGGATAGCCGCACTTGAAAAGACTAATGAAGTATTGATGTACGAAGGCGAAATAAGATTTTTTAAGTCATTTTTTTATTTCAATAAACTAAAAATGTTTGGTGATGTTCCCTGGTTGGACAGGGACCTTCAAACCAATTCAGATGAATTGTTTCAAGCGCGGACTTCCCGAACAGAAGTAGTTCAAAATATAGTGGATGATCTAGATTTTGCTATTCTTCATTTGCCAGAGCAGTCGCCTGATGATCGGTTAAATAAGTATGCGGCGTATGCTCTTAAGGCGGAAATTTGTTTGTATGAGGGCACATTTATTAAGTACCATGGCTTATCGGGAGATTATGAATCGTTGCTAAGAGCGTCAGTAGTAGCCAGTGAAGCTGTGATTAACTCTGGTGCATTTGATGTATATAGCACAGGCGATCCTAACCAAGACTTCTTCAATCTGTTCACCCAGCAGGAATTAAAGGGGAATATCGAGGGAATTATGATTCAGAGATTCCTTCTTGATATCAGAATGCACAATTTGACACGACAACTTAGTGAGCCTTTTGCTGGGTATACAAAGGACTTTGTTGAGTCATTTCTTTGCACGGATGGTCTTCCTATAAGTGTTAGTCCATTGTATCAGGGTGACGCTGACATAGATAATGAGTTTGTAAACAGAGATATCAGAATGAGACAATCAGTTTATAGTTCTCCCCGTCCGTTTAGGATTTTTGATGACGGATCAACATACTATAAGCCATTGCCTGAGTTTGTGAACACGTTGTCTCCTACCAGTTACTTTATTTTAAAAGGTTTTTCACCTTATGAACGTGATAGAGAGAGGGAGAGGTGTGTAATAGACTTATTTATTTTCCGTTATGGAAAATTATTGCTTGACTATGCAGAGGCGAAAGCTGAATTGGGGGAGTGTACACAGGATGTACTTGATCTTTCAGTTAATAAGCTAAGAGTCCGTGCCGGTATGCCTCATCTGAGTGTCAATATAAATTTTGTTGACCCCAATTGGCCGGATTGGGAAGTGCCGGTTACACCGTTAATTAATGAAATCAGGCGTGAAAGACGTATTGAGTTGTGCGCTGAAGGAAGGAGATGGGATGATCTGGTTAGGTGGAAAGCAGGCAAGTTATTAGAGAATGAGAAAACTCTTTTGGGTGCACGTAACCCAGATAATGGTCAATTACAAGTTTTATACTCGGGAAGACAACGTACATGGACAGATAAATTGTATTTATCACCTCTACCGTTAGAGGATTTAAAAATGAATCCCCAATTAACACAAAACCCTGGTTGGTAATCGGTACAAAACAGTTTATTGAAAATGCCGAGAGAGGGAATATTCTATTAATTCAACTATTTGATTTTCTCGGAATGATCATATGGGGATAATAGTAGCTTTTGTATAAGTTCCGAAAGAAGCATTTATTAGGTGAGATTGCTATACAATCCTAAAAAGTGTTTTCTCTTTATACTACAATGGTTTCATCAGTCTCATTATTAATTATTAAAAATATTCTTATGCGTTTATTGCGTTCGATTTGTGTATTGTTGCTTCTTCCTATTGTGATTTTTTCTCAAGAGAATTACTTGTCCACATCTCAGACGTTACAGAAATATGGCGAAAAAATTTCACCCCGATCTTTTGTTGTTTTTACGGAAGTCCGGGAACGGCCGTTAATCTGGTTTGATTCTCTATCGATGAAAAAAATAAATGAAGTTGTGTCTGGAGGTCCACATCTGCTGTCTGCCAATCCTGGAGAATACTTTGTTTTTCAGTTGGGAATATGGGCTATCCACAATAATGTATCCGATATACAGATCGAGTTCTCGTCATTTACAACTAAATGGGAACAATCCATTCCTTCTTCCCGGATGACGTGTTTCAACACAAGTGGAACAGATTATAGAGGTCGCAGCTTTACGAAGCGGGTGAATATTCCTAATGGTCACGTGAAGGCTTTATGGGTAGGAATTGATCTAAAGGGAGTGTCAAACGGAACATATAGTGGTAATATATCTGTGATATCTAAAGAATCGCGTCAGGAGATACCAATTATAATACAGGTACAGGGAGATGTTGTTCCTAATAATGGATATGACGAGGGTAAACGACTTTCACGCCTGAACTGGCTCAATGATTTCACGCTTGGAGTGGATGAAGACGTAACCAAGGGGTACACTCCCATTGAAGTAGAAAATAATATAATTCATATACTAGGACGGAGCTTACGCGTTGGTCGAGACGGATTTCCAGATTTAATCGAGAGTTATTTTGACGAATCTAACCAATCGCTATTGAATTCTGGTGAACAAATAATAAACAAGTCGTTTCGTTTTGTAGTTGAAAAGAGTGATGGAAGCTATATTCAATTGTCACCAGGACAACTAACACTAAAGAAATTAAGTGCATCTCGCGCGGAATGGAGTGTGGTAAGCAGTTCTCCTGAACTAGATGTTGAATGTAGTGCACTAATGGAATACGATGGATTTTTAGAATATCGCATTGAGGTGATCGCAAAACGTTCTTTGACTATAAAGGATATCCGTCTAGAAGTCTCTGTGCTAAAAGATAAGGCGAGATATATGATGGGGCTTGGACATGAGGGCGGAGTGCGGAAACCTGACTGGAGATGGAAATGGGATGTATCAAAAAATCAGGATGCAATTTGGATTGGTGCAGTTAATGGCGGAATCCAGCTAAAGTTTAAGGGTGAAAACTATGTATTGCCTCCAAACGACTCCTGGGCTCACAAAAATTTAATGCTACCTAAATCATGGTATAATGCCAGCAAGGGCGGAGTTCGGATTTACGATACTGTGGGTGACTACACCATGATTAAGGTTTATTCAGGAAGTCGGATTCTGCACCCAGAAGATAAATTACATTACAATTTTGACATGTTATTAACTCCGTTGAAAGTTATAGACAAGAATATCAAATTTGGTCTTCGCTATTTTCAGGACCTGCCTAATTGCCGATCGTTGCCAGATCCTGGTTACAATAGCACAAGAGCAGATTTGAAGATTGGATTTGCAAAAAAATCGGGAGCTAATTATCTAAATATACATCATGATGTTGATATATGTCCATTTATTAACTATCCCTGTATGGACGAGAATATCGAAGATATTAAAAAACTAGCATCAGATGCTCACAATGAGGGTTTGGGTCTCGGGCTGTATTATACTACCCGGTTTCTTACGATACATCAACCCGAATTTTGGGCCTTCAATAGTCTTGATAATGAAATAATACTTCCTGGAGATGGCGAAAGAAGGCTTATTTCAAGGGAAGTTCAGCATCCTGATCCCAGAGTTTGGTTTCTGAAATATATGCGTGGAAGGAAGTTTTACGCAGGAAACTCTGAAACAATGGAGGAGGGAAAGTTTGCAGGAATTTCTGATCTGTCGGTATCTACTGGTTCTGAGTCTCGCCTTGACAATTTTTATATTGGCTACTTTGATTGGATGGTTCGTAATCTCGGGGTAGACGGTTTTTATTATGACGAAACCAATTTAACTCGTCATACCTTAAGAAGAGCAAGAAAAATATTGGATACTTATCGAAGCAATGGCAGGTTAGACATACATATTCCTGGTTATTTCCGAGAGGGCCGAGGCTTTGCAACCGGTATGAATCTTTACATGGATATGCTTCCTTATTTCGATTTTACCTGGATAGGCGAACTTCAAGACTACAATCGGTTACCAGATCATTGGCTAATAGAAATATCAGGGATTCCGTTTGGATTGCCTGCTCAAATGCTATGGAGCGGTGGAAATCCATGGCGAGGGATGGTGTATGGTCTAACCAAACGGGAGGGGTGGAAACCCATAGGTGTGAACTCTCCTGTAGGAATGTGGAAGTTCTGGGATGATCATTCATTCTCAACAAAGGAAATGATTGGTTATTGGGAGAAAAACAGCCCTGTTCAATGCTCAGATGAGCTTGTAAAGGCTACTACTTATACGGGAGGTGGAGAAGTAATTATTGCAGTTGGTAATTGGACCGATAAGAATCGTAAGGTCAAACTTCAAATAGATTGGAAGCAATTGGGGCTAAATCCTTCGAAAGTTCAGATTTCAATACCAGAGATAGCTGATTTCCAGTCTTCTAAAAAAATAACATCATTGGACAAGTTAGTATTGCCCGGAGGGAAAGGGTATATAATAGTATTGAAATAGCATACAACCATTGCGTACGAAACCTTTAGCAGTATAACGTTATTAAGAACATACCAGTGGAACCTTTGGATATTACAAAATATAATATAAAAAATAATTATCATGGAAAATCGCAAAGAAGAGTATAAAAAAGCAGCGAAGAAAGCAGTAGACTATCAAATAAGATTTCAACGGCCTGATGGCGGATATATTTGGGAAGGATATCCAGTCGATGCCTTTCATAAGCAAGCATTATCATGGCAGCTTGGGGGGCATCATGTCGAAGCTTTGAAACTTTTGGATTGGGTGGTTAAAACAAACAAGTTACGTCCTGATGGTCAGCTGGAAGGTTATAACGGGGATAATTATAAGCATGCATGGTTTTTCCAGGGAGCACATCTATTGGGAAGATTTGATATCTCCTACCCTGTGATGTCTTACCTACGTTCACAAATCAGGCCATGTGGAGGTCTACCTCATTTTGACGGAGATGAACTTGTTCGTGCGCTTTCCACTGCATGGACAGGAGTAGGCGCTTTATATTTTGGAGATATTGAATCGGCCACCAGAATAGCCAATTGTTGTATCAGCATGTTGCAACAGCAGCCGAGGCAGGACCGGTTTTATTTTCAGATGACGAGCGAAGGCAAACTGGTTACCGAACTAGGATATCCTAATGCGCAGTTTATTGATACAACGCAGCCCCGACAGTGTTATTGGGAGGTTGGTTTCCAGATGCTGCTGATGTGTAAAATGTACGAGGCAACAAAAGATCCTTCCTATTTAGAGCATGCAAAATCCTTTTTTGAGTTCAAGCTCCGTTGTTACAAAGATAATTTCTCTTTTTGGGGTAGTGGAAAGAGTGCACTTGCCGCAGCGGATTACTATAAGCTAACCGGCGATGAACGGGCTAAAAAAGCAGCTTATGAATTTTGTCGTTTTGTGGCAGACACCCAAACAAAGGAGGGTGGATTTCGATATGAAGATGAGCCGGATGAGCTTATTATTTACGTAGACCATGCAGCATGCTTTAGTGTTTGGGCCGGAGAGAGTTTAAAGATATTTGAAAGTCTCGGATCCTGAAGTCGGCAAAGTGTTTTGTGATCGGTATTTACTTGCTGATTTCCTTAAGTATTATTTAGGATAGCTCTGTGCTACATAGAATAGTGACAACTATATCACCCATTTATTTACAAAGATTTATCTATGAAACTGACAAAATTTACGGAACAGGAAAAGAAAGAGTTAATTAAGGTTGGTTTAGAGAATATTATTACCCATTGGGCAGACAATGAGGATTTGAGGAAAGAGCCTAAAGTTTTTATAGCAGGTGAAGGATGCTATATATATGATATTGATGGGAATAAATACCTCGATACTTTTTCATCGCTGATAACCAGCATCCTTGGTCATAATCGGCCTGAAATTAAAAAAGCTGTGATTGATCAATTGGATAAAATAGCTTTCTTCCCAAACTATCATGATTCATTTAGTGTTCCTTTAATTCAACTGGCAAAAAAACTCAGTGAAATAATGCCGGGCGATTTAGAAGTTAGTTTTTTTGTAAACAGCGGATCGGAAGCAAATGAAACAGCGATCAAGCTTGCCCGGCAATATTTCTGGCAAACAGGTAAACGAAAGAAGTATAAGGTCATTTCAAGAAAGAACTCCTATCATGGAACAACTATAGCTGCTGCATCGTATTCCGGGTTTCCGAATCTTTGGGAATTTTTGGAGCCAACGGTTTCCGGTCACTTGTTTGCAACAACGCCAAACAGGGCTGTAGAATCAGATCAGAAAGATGGGGGGAATATGAGTTTAAAACAGATGGAAGAAATGATTATCAGGGAAGGTGCAGGCACGATTGCAGCATTAATTATGGATCCCATACCAGGTTCAAATAGTGGTTATCCTATACCTCCGGACGGTTATCTTCAGCAGGTCCGCGACTTGTGCAACAAATACGATATCTTTTTGATTTTCGATGAGATCCAAACCGGTTTTGGAAAAACAGGAAAATGGTTTGCATGTCAAAATTGGGACGTAACACCGGATATTATAACGGTTAGTAAAGCATTGACGGGGGGGTATGCTCCATTAGGTGTTGCGGTAACTACCAAAAAAATTGCCAACGTATTCAAGCAAGAGGCCGGTAGTGAATTCAGAAGCGGTAGTACCTACGGAGGACATCCTGTGTCATGCGCTGTGGCGTTGGCGAATATTGAGATTATGGAAAAAGAAAACCTTGTGCAAAAAGCAGCAGATTCAGGCAAATATATAAAAGAAGAGCTGGATAAACTGCTTAAGTACAAGATTGTTTCCAGGATACAGGGTATGGGTATGTTGTGGGCAATTAAGCTTTGTGGCGATAGACAAAATAAGCTTGAACTGGACCCTAAATTAAAGGTAGGCACTTTTATAAGGGATTATTGCTGGGATAATGGAATGATTCTCCGAAACAATGCTGAGACACTGGTAATTGCTCCCGCAATAGTTATGACTAAAGAAGAGATAGATGTTATGATTGGAACAATAGAGAAGGCTATTGTTGCAACCATCAAACATTTTGCACTATAGCTTATATTTTATTTCGGATTCCGGTAAATATATTTTGGTGTTGTAATTTCTGATACTGATTGACTTCGTATTGTTTTATACATGCCTGTTTAGTTATAATTAAGCTTGTTGATGTAACAGCCAATGGAGTTGTTATTTAAAATATATAGGCAGGTAATGATACTTGTTTAAACTTTTGTATGAGTTTACATTTCGTTGACTATTTAATTATCCTCACTTTCTTCGTTTTACTATTGAGTATTGGGTACCTGACCGGTAGAAAGAGCGGTGATGATGCCACGGATTATTTTTTATCCGGAAGGAAGATGCCCTGGTGGATTTTAGGCATTTCAATGGTTGCTACAACATTCGCAAATGATACGCCAACATTGGTTACTGATATGGTTCGTGTAGACGGAGTAGCCAGCAACTGGATGTGGTGGTCGTTTTTGTTGACGGGAATGTTGACAGTTTTTATTTATGCAAAATTGTGGAACCGTTCAAAGGTAATGACCGATAACGAGTTTTACGAAATCCGGTATAGTGGCAAAGCAGCCACTTTTTTACGGGGATTTCGTTCTATCTATCTTGGTTTTTTCTACAATGTAATCGTCATAGCAGGTTCTTCTTTAGCTTTTATAAAAATGTCGGGTATTCTTTTGGGAGTTAGCCCAACAACAGCCCTGATCGTATCCTCAGTCATCATTCTGGTTTATTCAACAATTGGTGGTTTAAAATCTATTTTGTGGGCTGGGCTCTTAGAATTTACGTTATCAATGGGTGGCGCTGTAGTTGCTGCAATTTATATTGTCAATGCTCCTGAGGTTTCCGGATTGGGTAATTTATTAAGTCATCCGAATGTTTCAAATAAGTTGGATCTTATTCCCTCTATTGATCAACCGGATATTTTCTTAAGTGTTTTTTTAATTCCTATTACCATCCAGTGGTGGGCAGCCTGGTATCCGGGCTCAGAGCCGGGAGGGGGAGGATTTATAGTGCAACGCATGTTATCTGCAAAGAATGAAAAACATGCTGTAGGGGCTACTTTCTTTTTCAATTTTATGCATTATGCCGTAAGACCCTGGCCATGGATACTTGTAGCGTTGGCGTCGCTGATAATTTTTCCTGATATTAAATCAATGCAGGCAGCATTTCCTGATGTTGATCCATATTATGTGCAAAATGATATCGCATATTATGCTATGTTAAAGAAGTTTTTACCCGTAGGTATACTTGGTTTAGTGGTTACGTCATTAATTTCAGCGTACATGTCTACTGTTGCATCCCTGCTTAACTGGGGCTCTTCCTGTTTGGTGAATGATGTATACAAGAGATTTGTCAATCCCAAAGCGAAGGATCAGCAACTGGTGTGGGTGGGACGATTCAGTTCAGTCGTGTTGATGGTGTGCTCTGTTTTACTTGCAGTAGTGCTGCAAAATGCCTTACAGGCATTTCATTATCTTTTGATGATTGGAGCCGGTACGGGCCTTATTTATTTATTAAGGTGGTTTTGGTGGCGCATAAATGCTATGTCGGAATTATCCGCAATGATTGCGGCAGCTTTTTTTTCAATGATTTTTATAGTGTTCGAAAATGTGGCGACATACGATTCGAATAAAGAAAATATTGTTGTTTTCGGATATGAAATGGCTATTGCGTACTGGAATGTTTTCAAGTTTACCAGTATTGTTTTGCTGACAACCCTGAGTTGGCTGGCAGTAACTTTTATTACTAAACCAACGGATGACCAAACGCTAAGGTCATTTTATACCAAAATCGTCCCGGGCGGACGTGGGTGGAAACCTGTTCTCGATAAAGCGAAGGCTGATGGAATTGGGATTACAAAACAGAAAAACCTGAAGTGGGACGTCCCGACCGGTTTACTATGTATGGTATTGGGATGCATCATTATTTATAGTGTGTTATTCTCAATTGGAAATTTTTTATATGGGAAACATTTAATGGGAATGCTTTTTCTTGGAGTAGTGTTAGTGTCAACCATTTTTTTTATTCGGTTCTGGTCAAGACTTATCGCCCTTGATCGTTCGGAATAAAATATTTAATGGGAATATTATTATCAAACAATGACAACCCGGCTAAAATAATATGGAAAATAGAAAAATAAAATGGGGAGTTATAGGTTCCGGAGGAATTGCCCGGAGAAAAACAATTCCTGAGGGTATTGTGCCTGCAAGTAATGCATTGTTAACGACGGTATATGATGTAGATGAACGGGCAAATTATGAAGTAGCGAAGGCATTTGATGCAACGCCTGCCAACAGTATTTCAGATGTTATTGAGTCGGATATAGATGCGGTGTATGTTGCTTCTCCGCCTAATATACACTTGGAACATATTGTTGCCTGCGCCAGGGGGAAAAAGCATGTTTTGTGCGAAAAACCTCTCGGGTTAACGACTGCTGAAATTGAAAAGATGATGGAAGTATGCGAATCGGAAGGTGTTACGCTGGGTGTAGGCTTAATGATGAGATTTTCCTCCCAACATCAGGAAGCATTAAAAATTATAGAAGAAGGATTGTTGGGGAAACCGGTATTTGGACGTGCTCAATTATCATGTTGGTATCCTCCTATAAACGGTGCGTGGAGACAAAATATATTACAAGGTGGGGGTGGTGTCCTTATGGATATGGGCAGTCATTGTATTGATCTACTGGAAATGTTTTTTGGCAAAATCAGGCGTGTCAATTGCCAAATAAACAATATAGTTCATCAATATCAGGTAGAAGACAGCGCTATTGTATTGTTAGAATTTGAAAATGGTGCAATGGGGGTGGTTGATACTCATTTCTGTGTTCCTGATGCGGCAAGCCGAAATATGCTGGAGTTGTATGGATCCCGGGGAAGTATCATTGCTAACGGAACGATTGGACAAACGGATTGCGGAGAAATGAAGGCGTATTTAGAAAGTGACGGGCAAAAATATGATCCTGACCAAATCAGGGAATCAAAAGATGGTATACCTCTCCAGCCTGAACCGGTCAATACATACATGGCAGAGATACAGGAGTTCAGCTCTGCTCTTTTGGAAAAGAGAGCGCCTTTGAATAATGCTTTAACAGGATTAAGAAACCAAAAAATTATCAGCGCATGCTATAAATCTGCAGAAGCAAAAAAAATGATTTTGGTTTAATAATAGAAAATTTTTAAAAAGATGAGTAGAAAAATAAGCCGCGTTGCGGAGGGGTGGTGGGACTATACAACGCTTGATGAACAAATACACCGTGATGCAGCAAAGCTGAACATTCGGGATATTCAGCAACTTTCCCGCCCGGGATTTAAAGTAGTGCTGCATGATACTTTGGAGGCTTTTTATCTTGCAGAGGCTTTGCAATATGTTAAAGCCTGGCAGGCGTCAACACCATCTGATCCCGCAGGTATATGCGGGCCGATAGGCCCCACAGAACAACTTCCATTGGTCGCCCAGTTGGTAAATGACCTCAACATTTCGTTAAGGGATGCACATTTTTGGGGTATGGATGAATGGTACGAAAATGGTAGAAATGTCGACAAGTCACATCCGCTTTCATTTGCCCGGGCAAATCATGAATTGTTATTCAGCAAAATTAAACCACACTTGCGCATGCCCGAAGAGAATATCCGTTACCCTATTGCTGATAAGCTCGAATCTTACAGCAATAGTTTTGATAATATTCGTTGCTTGCTCATGCAGGGAGGACAGGGAGATGCCAAACACTGGGCTTTTAACGATCCTTTCAAACGAGAGGGAATTTATACAGATAACCCACCTACTCCTTCAGTGTATAGAGCCCTCGGAGCACGAGTGGTAGAATTGCATCCCATTACATTAATGCAGAATGCCCGTACATCCGGCGGAGGATATATTGTGGGGGTTCCAATGAAGGCCTTAACCGTTGGCCCCAAAGAAACCTGGAAGTCAGAGAAAGTGGCGATATGGCAGGCGGGTAATCATGACAATGCTTTTGGGATGAGGCTAACAGCATTTATGATTTCAAAAAAGATTGAAGACACTTCTGTTCCTATGTCACTTTTGGCAAGTCACCCCGATGTTGAATTCCATTATTATCGGTATGCATTAAAAGATGTTGTGACAGAAATGCATTAATATTTTTTTGAAACTACATGAAAGAAGATACAAATTATACGGCCCTCGTGCTTGTTGCTCACCCTGATGATGCAGAATTGCTGTGTGCCGGAACATTGGCATTATTGAAGGACAGTGGATGGGAAATACAAATGGCTACCATGACGCCGGGAGATGGTGGTACTATAAAGTTGAGTAGAGCGGAAATAAGTTTAATTCGGAAGAATGAAGCGACGAGGAGTGCAGCATTGCTGAATGGACGGTATCATTGTTTGGAATGTGAGGATATTTTTGTTCTCTATAACAAAGAGACTTTGTTGAAAGTGATTGATTTGATCCGAAAAATACGTCCGCGTATGGTTTTCACAATGAGCCCCTCCTGCTATATGATTGATCATGAAACAACAAGTAAATTAACGCAAACAGCATGTTTTAGTGCAGGAGTAAAGAATGTTGAAACGACCTCAGACCCCTTTTTTTTAATTCCGCATCTTTATTATATGGACGCCATGGAAGGGAAAGATCGCTTTGGAAAACCCGTAGAGGCTACAATGATTGTTGACATATCCGGGAAGATCGACATGAAGGAAAAAATGTTGGCCTGCCATGAATCGCAGCGAAACTGGTTGAAAGATCATCATGGGATGGACGAATATCTGACAGCAATGAGAACTTTTTCGGCAAAGCGGGGCAAGATAGTGGGAGTGAAATACGGTGAGGGATTCAGACAACATCTTGGTCATGCTTTTCCTCAGGATAATTTGCTCGCTAAGGTATTAGAGAAGCAGATAAAATGTCCAACGGAGTATAATTACAAATGAACTCATGAAAACTTATAGATTAAACCGTTTATTTAACAGTAAGTCTGGTAATTGTTTTGATGTTGCAATCGATCATGGCTTTTTTAATGAATACCCTTTTTTGCAAGGGATTGAAAATATCAAGAAGGCTGTGGATATATTGATCACTGCTGGGCCGGATGCTATTCAGTTAACGACCGGGCAGGCACATTATCTTCAATCCATTCCTGGTAAAGAAAAGCCTTCCCTTGTATTACGTACAGACATTGCTAATGTATATGGCAAGGTGTTACCCAGAAGTCTTTTCAGTCGGATGATTGAAAGTTCGGTTGAGCAGGCAATTCGTTTGGACGCGGTATGCGTAGTTGTTAATCTTTTCAGTATTCCGGGAGAACCTGAAGTAACTGACCAGTGTATTCAGAATATATTAAAGATCAAGCCCGAAACGGATAGATATGGTATCCCTTTAATGGTAGAGCCGCTGGTTTTCCGTCCTAATAGTGAAGCCGGGGGTTACATGGTTAACGGTGATCCTGAAAGAATCATTCCTTTGGTAAGACAGGGAGTAGAACTGGGTGCGGATATTATTAAAGCTGATCCTACGGATAATGTAGACGAATATCACCGCATAGTTGAAACAGCCGGCAATATTCCTGTATTGGTAAGAGGAGGAGGTAAGGCTACCGATGAAGAAATACTGCAAAGGACGTATGCTTTAATGCAGCAGGGAGTTAAAGGAATAGTGTATGGCAGAAACGTAATTCAGCATAGCAATCCTGGCGGAATGACGAAAGCGTTAATGTCTATTGTACATGATAACGCTAAACCGGAAAGTGTCACCGGAGTATTATAAATAAATCAAGATAGATGAAAACAATCAATATAGGGATTATTGGCGGAGGATTGATGGGGAGGGAGGCTGCCAGTGCATTTGGCCGTTGGCTTGCTTTGAAAGACTTTCCGGTACGTGTACAGCTTACGGCGGTGTGCGATCTTAATGATCAGGTATTGTGCTGGTACAAACAGATTGGTAGCATATCATTATTGACCAACAACTACCGTGAATTGCTTAATAGTAAGCTGGTGGATGTTGTTTATGTTGCCATACCTCATCATCTACACCGAGATATTTATCTGGATATATTACGTGCAGGAAAAGACCTGTTGGGAGAAAAGCCCTTTGGTATTGACCGGGAGGCATCATCGGTTATAGCAGCAGAAGCTAAACGGCTGGGACGTTTTACCCGTTGCAGTTCGGAGATGCCCTTTTTACCGGGCCCACAACGGGTAATTGCAGAGATCCGGTCCGGAAGCCTGGGAAGGATATTTGAGATTAAAGCAGGCTTTCTACATTCCAGTGACATGAATGTGGAGAAACCTATAAACTGGAAGCGACAGTCAAAATATTGCGGAGAAATAGGGGTGATGGGTGATTTAGGGATGCATGCATTACACGTGCCCTTAAGATTGGGATGGAAGCCAACGCGAGTGTTTGCACAACTGCAAAGAATAATAACTGAACGCCCCGATGGCAAAGGAGGAATGGCAAACTGCGATACGTGGAATAACGCCATATTAAGCTCGCAGGTAGAAATAGATGGTGAAAAAACTCCAATGCAACTGGAGATGAAAAGATTAGCTCCTGGTGAAACCAACACCTGGTATATTGAAGTTTATGGTACAAATGGAGGCGTAAGATATAGTACAAAAGATACCAAAGCTTTCTGGCAATTCACTAATGGCTCCGAACAGTGGTGGAAGAGAACAGATTTGGGATTTCAAATGCCTTTCGATACCATTACCGGAGGCATTTTTGAAGCAGGTTTTCCTGATTGTTTTATGCAGATGCTCGCTGCTTTTATAGCAGAGCGGGAGGGCTTCCTGGGAAACAGGTTTGGTTGTGTAACTCCGGAGGAAGCTGTACAAAGCCATTGTATATTTCAAGCAGCGTTACACGCTCATGCGTCGCAAATGGCTGAGCCTGTATCTTATTATTAATGTAAAAAGATCAATAGGTAAACAGTTAATAAAAAAGGATGCTACGCGGATCTTGTAAAAAGGGAATCATTGCCGGGGGAAACTGGATTTTAGATCATGTAAAGCTAATTGATAAATTTCCGGCTGAACAATCTCTTGCTAACATTTTAAATGAATATACCGGCAATGGAGGGGCGGCTTACAATCTTTTAATAAACTTAGCCAGGCTGGAGGCTCCTTTTCCCTTAGAGGCGATTGGGCTGGTAGGTGATGACTTAAATGGCAGACAGATTACAAACCTTTGCCGGAGCAAAAATATTAATATACGGCAATTGCAGATGATATCGGCTACCCCTACCTCTTATACAATTGTGACCACAGTGAAAAGTACAGGAAAGCGCACTTTTTTTCACCACCGTGGTGCGAACTCCCTGTTAGATATCGGCCATTTCGATTTCAGTATTACTAACGCCAAAATCTTTCATTTGGGATACTTGCTACTGCTGGATCGTTTGGATGAGGTTTTGAAAAATGGGAGAACTAAAGCATCATATGTCTTAGAGCGAGCAAAAAACGAGGGATTATTCACTTCAGTTGATTTGGTGAGTGAGGATTCAGATCGATTCAGGTCCATTATACCACCCGCTTTACCCTATGTAGACTTCTTATTTCTAAACGAGTTCGAGGCAAGCCGCTTATCGGGAATTGATGTACTGGACCTAACCAGTCCTGAAAAAATGGGAGAACAATGTGTAACTGTTTTTGACCGTATTTTTTCCATGGGAGTAAATGAATGGATAATCATTCATAGAACTGAAGGAGTTTGGGCCGCTCACCGGAATGGAAAGCAACTGTTTCAACCAAGCCTGGCTATTCCACCGGGGAAAGTAGTTGGAACGAATGGCGCCGGTGACGCATTAGCCGCCGGAGTGTTGTTGGGAATGCATGAAGATTGGCCTATTGAAGCATGCCTCAGCCTGGGTGTTGCTGTTGCTGCATCAAGTTTATCACATATAACATGTTCTGATGGCATATTGCCATACAAAGATTGTTTGTTGCTAACGAATCGCTATAGGAATTAAATGCAGTACATTATTTATGATATCTATAAAGATAACAATACACAACCTGACCCCGGGAGAATTGATGGGTAACTATTTGCTCACTAAAATATATACAAAATCATGAAAGAACCGCATAAACCCATTGGCTCAAGAAGGAATTTTATTAAAAAAACAGCTATGGCAGGAGCCGGACTAACGATAGGAGGTATGGGTTTTCCTGCAAAATCATACGCTTCTATTGCTGGTGCCAATGAAAGAATAATGATGGCTGTAATAGGTATACGGAGTCAGGGACAAACACATATCAGGAACTGGAGCGATATAAAATCTATCAAGAATATAAAGATCAAAACGCTTTGTGATGTGGATCAGCAATGGTTTGGACCGGCCAGTAAAATTGCGGTGGATAAGACAGGTGATAAACCGGTGGCAGAAGTGGATATGAGGAAGGTATTTGACGACAAGCAGATTGATGCGGTATCATTCGCTACTCCCAACCACTGGCATGCGCTGGGTACCATCTGGGCCTGTCAGCAGGGCAAGCACGTATATGTAGAGAAGCCGGCATCGCATAATGTTTGGGAAGGACGAAAGATGATTGAAGCGGCTCGTAAGTATAACCGGCGTGTGCAAGTCGGTTTTCAAAACCGCTCTTTCGCAAATGTGATAGAAGCAATAAAGTTTTTACATGGAGGAGGGATAGGCGATGTGTTTATGGCAAGAGGACTTTGTATTAATGCCCGTCTGCCTTTTGGAATAGCGAAAGACGGCACTCCACCGTCAATGCTTGACTATGACCGCTGGCTGGGTCCGGCATCCTACAAACCGTATAATGAAAAGAAGGTTCATTACAACTGGCACTGGTTTTGGGAAACCGGTAATGGCGATACCGGTAACCAGGGTCCTCATCAGTTTGACATAGCACGCTGGGGATTGAACAAGAATGAACACCCGGTGTCAGTGTACTCCACTGGTGGCGTTTATGGATTCAATCCTCTTGAATGCGCCCAGGAAACTCCTACATACCAGTCTTCTTTATTTAAATACCAGGATGGCAAAATGTTGGAGTTTGAAACAAGGGGCGGCAGCTCGAATTCAGAGTCTGGTCTTGACATAAGAATCGGGAACATTTTTTATGGCACGGAAGGTTATCTCGAATTGGAGAGGACAAACTGGAAAGCATTTCGTAGCGGAGAAAAGCAGCCGTTTGCAGGTTCTCAAACTCCAGCATCAAAGCCTGTTAACCCACGTATACCACCCGGAGGCACCGAGCATTATGCAAACTTTATCGACGCAATTCGTGATGGAGATAACGATGTATTGAATTGTGACATTAGTACAGGTTTTTATTCTACTACGTTACCATTGCTAGCCAACATTTCGTACAGACTTAAACGTCATTTGATATTTAACGGAGATAAAGAGAAGTTTCCAAATGATGAAGAAGCGGGTGCAATGCTTACCCGTTCGTATAGGCCACCATATATTGTTCCTGACCAGGTTTAAACAGCTAAATTTCTGTCAATAGAATTACATGTAATTAATTTATGAAAATGGAGACTTTTTACCGCTATGATTGCGCTATAGATATACACTAAAGTTTGCCTTTAGGGCGATAACAAATGGAATAAATGCATTAATTAACCAATAAAACATGTTTCATATGAGTAATACAACAGCCTTTGACGCTAAATCAAACGTGGCGGAACGCCCAAAATTCAGAGAATTTTATGATCATTATATAGGAGGCCAGTGGGTGGCACCGGATAGCGGTGAATACTTCGATAATATTTCCCCGATCGATGGAAAAGTATTTACAAAAGCAGCAAGAGGAAATGCAGAGGATATTGAGAAGGCAGTTACTGCGGCTCATAAAGCATTTGCTTCCTGGGGTACATCCTCAGCCGGTTATCGCAGTAACTTAATGCTTAAAATCGCGCAGGTTATCGAAGATAATCTGGAAATGCTCGCCAGGATTGAAACGATAGATAACGGCAAAGCTATTCGTGAAACGCGTGCTGCCGATTTACCGCTCGTGGTAGATCATTTCAGGTATTTTGCCGGTGTATTACGAAGCGAAGAAGGCACTATTTCTGAGCATGATGCATCTACTGTCAGTATTAATCTGCATGAGCCTATTGGCGTTGTAGGACAGATTATTCCGTGGAATTTTCCTTTACTGATGGCAACTTGGAAAATTGCACCAGCTTTGGCGGCAGGCTGCTGTGTAGTAATAAAACCAGCGGAACAAACGCCTACCAGTATAATGTGCCTGATGGAATTGATAGGCGATATTTTGCCTGCAGGAGTTATTAATGTGGTTACGGGTTTCGGACCTGAGGCAGGTAAACCGCTGGCGCAGTCGCCACGCATTCAAAAAGTAGCTTTTACCGGCGAAACAACAACAGGTCGCCTGATTATGCAGTATGCGTCTGAAAACCTGATTCCTGTTACGATGGAACTTGGGGGTAAAAGTCCGAATATATTCTTCGAATCTGTCGCGGATGCCGATGATGAATTTTTTGATAAGGCTGTAGAAGGAGCTGTGATGTTTGCATTAAATCAGGGTGAGGTATGTACCTGTCCCAGCAGAATTCTTGTTCATGAGAAAATCTACGAAAAATTTATTTCGAAGGTAACTCATCGTACAAAAGCAATTAAAATGGGCAATCCTCTGGATGAAACCGTGATGATGGGAGCACAGGCATCAGAAGATCAGTATAATAAAATTCTCAGCTACCTCGAAATCGGAAGACAAGAAGGAGCAGATGTGCTGACGGGTGGTGAAGCATTTCATCAGAACAACGGACTCGAACATGGATATTATATTACGCCTACAATATTCAAGGGTAATAATAAAATGAGAATATTCCAGGAAGAAATATTTGGACCGGTGGTTTGTGTAACTACATTTAAAACAACTGAAGAAGCGATACAGATTGCCAATGATACGTTATACGGATTAGGCGCTGGTGTATGGACAAGGGATGCGCATGAATTATACCAGGTGCCGCGTGCAATTCAGGCGGGTCGGGTATGGGTGAATTGTTACCATGCATATCCTGCGCATGCTCCCTTCGGAGGATACAAAAAATCGGGATTTGGAAGGGAAACACATAAAATGATGTTGAATCATTATCGTCAAACAAAAAATTTGCTGATATCTTACAGTAAAGAAAAGCTCGGATTTTTTTAGTAAAATATATTCTTATGAAGATTGAACGGGTTGTTGCTACTGAAAGCGCAATTGAATTAATAAGAACATTAAAGGAAAAACATGGTACTTTAATGTTCCACCAGAGCGGTGGATGTTGCGATGGTTCACAACCAATGTGCTTTCAGGCGGATGAATTTAAAACAGGTAACAGTGATGTGTATTTGGGTGAAATTTCGAATTGTCCTTTTTATATGGGTCGTGATCAATTCGAATATTGGAAACACACACAATTAATTATTGATGTAACACCCGGCAGGGGCAGTAGTTTTTCGCTGGAGATACCGTTGGGCGTGAGGTTTTTGTTAAGGTCGAGGAGGTTTACGGCAGAGGAGGTAGAAGGGTTGGAGAGAAATTCTCATGTTTGAATAAATAGAAGGTCTGAGGAAAATGTTTGATAAGCTGTTCGATCGTCCGATTACGTTGGGCTGTGCATATATCGTCCTGGTGGAGTGCAATCTGGTAAAAAAACTAAATGAATATAATTCTTCGGGTGAAAATACAGTTTCAACATTTAGGTTATGATCACTATGAATTCAAGAGTTCATGCACCTGGGTGTTTTGGACAATATCTTCATGGGTTTTTCGGAGGAACGAGCACGTGAGCTCATAAGACGTAAACGTCATTTGATATTGAAAGGGGACAAAGGAAAGTTTCAAAATGATGAATAAGCGGATGCGATGCCTACACGAAAGAGCCCCTTGTATATTGTTCCCGATGAGGTATAAGTAGTTTAAATTGGAATTATGAAAAAAAAGCTTAGTTTATTTATCTGTATAATACTCACAGTATCCTCGTTACAGGCCCAAAATGGCAAGTGGACTAAGCTATTTAACGAGAGAGACTTTACTGGCTGGAAACAACTTGGCGGAAAGGCAAGTTATAGTGTGGAGAATAATTCGATAGTGGGAACCACTGTTGCCGGCACACCAAATAGCTTCATGGTTACAGAGAAGGAGTATAGCGATTTTATTTTGGAGCTGGAAGTAAAACTACCTGATAGTTCTACCAACTCAGGTATCCAGTTCAGGAGCCAATATGATGCCGCAGGTAATGAGGGAAATGGAACGGTATTCGGCTATCAATTTGAACTCGACGGAACCTCGCGGGCATGGACCGGGGGAATTTACGATGAATCGAGAAGGGGGTGGTTATATCCGCTGGATTTAAATAGTGCGGCAAAAAAGGCCTACAAATCGGGCACTTTTAATAAAGTAAGGATTGAAGCAATAGGGAATACCATCAAAACATGGGTAAACGATATCCCTGCCAGCTTTTTAATAGATGATGCCGATGCTTCAGGTTTTATTGCATTGCAGGTGCATCGGATTGCGAACACCACAGAGGCGGGGAAAAAAATAGAATGGAGGAATATAAGAATTAAAACTACCGGCCTTAAACCGTCGCGTTTTCCATCCGACGTTTACGTAGTGGGCACGACAAATAATAAATTGACTCCTGAGGAGAAAAGAAACGGATGGAAATTGCTATTTGATGGAAAAACTTCCAATGGATGGCGGGGCGCAAGATTAAAAGGCTTTCCTGATAAAGGTTGGAAAATAGAAGATGGTGCAATTACTGTTCTACCTTTCGGAGGAGAAGAGTCTACCAACGGCGGTAACATTGTGACAACTGATCAGTACAGCGCGTTTGATCTTTCTTTTGATTTTAAATTAACTACCGGAGGCAACAGTGGAGTAAAATATTTTGTAACCCTGTCAGAAATAACCTCCGGTTCTTCCATTGGTCTCGAATACCAAATACTCGACAATAATAATCATCCGGATGCTAAACGGGGTATAGGAGGCAACAGAACTTTGTCCTCATTGTATGACCTTATACCAGCAAAAGTTGACGATGAATTTGTTCATCCGCCCGGGAAATGGAATACAGGCAGAATTGTGGCATATCCGAATAATCATGTAGAGCATTACCTGAACGGCGTAATGGTGTTAGCTTATAAACGGGGATCGCAACATTACCGCAATTTGGTAGCTGAAAGCAAATATCGAAATTGGAAGAATTTTGGGGAGGCAAAAGCGGGAAGGATTTTGTTGCAGGATCATGGTGACGAAGTGAGCTACCGTAATATCAAAATAAGAATTTTAAAATAGTTTTTAGCAGTAATATCAAAAGATAACAGGCTTCTGCCTGCCCCCAAGGGAGTAGCATTCATTCCAATAATTTTTATTCGCTTTCACATCCACCATCTTTCAGTATGTTAACGCAAAAAAATATTGAACTCATCGCTTCATTGGTAAAGTTCTTATATAGCACAATCTGCATATTCAATCAAAGCTTTTCACGAAGACTGGCGAACGATCAGCGATCCTTTTGAAATAACCAGTTGTGAATATAAAGAAGGCTTTCCCTTTGCCAGCAGCTCCAGCATATATTTGCCGGCGAGCTGGCCGATCTCAAAAGGTTTTTGTTCGTACGTGGTGAGTCCGGGATCAATAATGGATGCCCACATGTCATTGCCGAACCCTGTTACCGCTATCTCCCCGGGAATTTTAATCCCCTTTCTTTTAAGTATTTCAATTACCTGTATGGCGCCACGGTCATAGATAGTGCATATTGCGTTGGGCCGCTCCGGGAGGTTTAGCCAGTATTCCATTGCCTTTTCAACGTCTTCGGGTAAAAATTTTGAATGCTTTACGAGCTGGGATTAAAAGCAATGCCATGTTGTTGCAGGGCCGTTTTGTATCCGTTGAGCCGTAGCTTGCTTGCCAGCAGGTGCCGCGGACCAGCCAGCAGCGCGATCCTTCTTTTCCCTCTTTCGATGAGATGTTGCGTGGTGGTAAACAGCCCGTTAAAATCGTCTTCTACCACTTTGGGAATAGGCAGCTCCTGGCAGATCCTGGCAAAAGACACCAACGGGATCCCCTTGCTGTGTAACTGTTTGATATGTTCAAAATCCCTGGTATCGCGGGTATGACAGATCAGGAACCCATCCACCCGGCTTAGCATCAACGCCTGAATATTCTCTTTTTCTATTACCGGCGACTCATCAGATTGTGCAATGATGATGCGATAGTTCATGCGCGAAGCAGCGTGCTGTATGCCGCTTACAATGGAGGCAAAAAAAGGCTTTTCTATATCCGGGATGATCACCCCCAGCATCCGGGTTTCATTTTTAATAAGACCGAGTGCAAGCATATTGGGCTGATAGTCCATCTCCTTTGCCATTCGCAGCACAGCATCTCTCGTATCCGGATTAATATTCGGATTATCGGTCAGTGCTCTCGAAACGGTGGATTTTGATATGCCTAATTTTCGGGCAATGTCAATAATGGTTACCTGATGTTTTTGCATGCCTGAAGGATACTTTTAAGATAACTTAAAGATAAACAAAAATGGGAACGGTTGCGGGAAAGTTCCCATTCTTTTTTTATGAAATTCATCCGTAACTGCTTGCTTGTAATGATTTAAACCTATAGTTTAGTGATCGGTCAACCCCAATTTCATTACCCGAAACCTGTTATTCACCATTATATATTTTATGAGATTTATTGAAGAAGAAAAAAAGTCATTGCCGGTATATGCCACACCTGAAGTGCTTGTTGTAGGGGCAGGACCAGCCGGGCTTGGCGCCGCTATCGCCGCCGCGCGTAACGGGGCCAAAGTAATGTTGCTGGAACGGTATGGATTCCTGGGAGGCAACCTTACCATTGCCATGGTCAACCCTATGTTCACCTTTCATGATATTAAAGGGAGGCAGGTGATCAGGGGCATTGCCGGAGAACTGGTAAATCGCCTGGTTCAGTTAAAATCATCTCACGGGCATGTCAGCGATCTTACGTTTGATAACGCTTCCATGACGCCGTTTGATCCGGAAGGGATGAAGTACCTGCTTTTTGAAATGGTGAAAGAAGCCGGGGTGGAGCTGTTGCTGCACACCTGGGCGGTGGGCGTAGTTAAAGAAGGCACAAAGGTTACTGGCGTTATTATTGAAAACAAGTCGGGCCGACAGGTCATTTGTCCTCAGTATATAGTGGATTGTTCTGCAGATGCAGATATAGCCACTATGTCAAAAGCCCCCTTTATAAAAGGAAGGAAGGAAGATGGGGCCATGCAGCCTGTTACGCTTTTTTTCCGCATCGGCGGCATTAACATGGATGCGCTGCGCAGGTGGATGAAGGGCAACAGAGACCTGTTGAAAGATGCTCCCACGGATGAAGAAATAGATTCCAGCGAAGCCATTGCATTTCTCGGGCTGAAAGAACTGGTTAAGAAAGGAATGGAGCGCGGAGAATTCCCCAGGGAGGCCGCACCCCGCATATTGTTTTATCAGTTGCCCATGGAAGGACAGATCGCCGTAAATGCTACAAGGCTGCAGGGTATCGACGGTACCAATGCAGGAGATCTTACCAGGGCAGAAATGGAAACACGGGTGCAGGCATGGGAAATACATAAATTTTTGCAGAAGTATGTCGGTGGTTTTGAAAGCTCGTTCATCCTTGATACGGGTGTGCAGGTGGGTGTGCGGGAAACCCGGCATATCATAGGCGATTATGAGCTCACAGAAAATGATGTATTATCTAACAGGGCCTTTGAAGACGGCATTGCCTGCGGCACCTTCGCTATTGATATACATCCGCCTGAAGGAGAACAGCAGGTTTTCACGGGATCAGGTAAGGCGGTATATGAAATCCCTTACCGGTGCCTGCTGCCACAGGGGGTGGATAATGTATTGGTTGCCGGAAGAGCCATATCTGCCACACACAACGCTTTTGGCTCGGCCAGGGTGATGGCCACCTGTATGGGTATCGGCCAGGGCGCTGGCACGGCTATGGCTTTACTGGTCAAAGACCGGCTTACGACCCGTCAGGTAGACGTGAGTTTATTAAGAAAGCAACTGATAGATCAGGGACAATACCTGCTCGGTATCCCCGATGATGCTATGGAGATCAATCATAAGCTTATTCTCCATAAAATAGATGGGTCGGGCACTACCGCCAGCCATTACAATCCGTTTAAAGATATAGGGCATGGCTAAAAGATATGGTAATATCAGGTGGGGAATAGCTGCCATGCTTTTCTTTGTGTCTGCACTCAATTATCTCGACAGGCAGGTATTATCTGTACTGGCGCCTACCATTCAGGCGGAACTTGGTCTTACCGATATCGATTATTCTTATGTTACTTCTGCCTTTCTGCTGAGCTATACCATCATGTATGCCATCAGCGGAACCATTATTGATAAACTGGGTACCCGTAAAGGTTTCATGTGGTTTGTAGGAGGATGGTCTCTTGCAAATGTTTTGCATGGCTTTGCAAAAACCGTAACGCAATTTTCTGTTTTCCGGTTCTTACTGGGAGCGGCTGAATCGGCCAACTTTCCCGCAGGTGTTAAAGCGGCTTCAGAATGGTTTCCCCTGAAAGAGCGGGCGCTTGCCATTGGCCTGCTCAATGCAGGCTCGTCTGCAGGCGCTGCGCTCGCCATACCATTGGTAAGCTTTATAGCGATTACCATTAACTGGCAGGCTGCATTTGTAATAACCGGCCTGATGGGCGTGATCTGGATGTTCTTCTGGTGGAAGCAATATTATGTACCGGCGCAGCATCCGCGTATATCGGCAGAGGAGCTGGCCTTAATAGAGTCGGATAAGGAGCCGGTTGTTGATGCCGGTGAAGAAAAGAAAACCGGTACGGTCTGGCAGTTACTGAAAATACGCCAGGCATGGGGCTGCTTTATCGCACGTATCCTTATAGACCCCTGCACTTATTTTTTAATTTTCTGGATACCCAAATATTTACAGGAGGAACAGGGACTGAGCCTTGGCAAGTTGGGCTATTTTGCATGGATACCCTATGTGGCGCTGGCTGCGGGCACCGTGTTTGGGGGCATTATACCCCGTTCGCTGATCAATAAAGGCTGGTCGTTGAACCGGGCACGAAAAACAACCATGTTCACCGCTTCCCTGCTTGTCCCGCTTTTTTGTTTCCTGTTATTTAATACCGGCAATGTTGCCATTGCCATCATTGCTATTGCGGGCGTTATGTTTGGTCACGGGCTGTGGGGGAATATTACGATACCCGCAGAGATTTTTCCAAAAAGAGTGCATGCCACCTTAACCGGCATAGGGGGTACACTCGGCGGCATAATGGCTATCGGCGTTCAGTTTGCAGTAGGCTGGACGGTGCAAAATGTTTCTTACACACCCATATTCGTGGCAGTAGGCATCATCTACCTGCTTACGTTCATTGGTGTCCATTTGTTGGTCGGTAAGCTGGGAATAATCATTCCTTTAAAAAAGTAAAGTATGTTATCTATATAAAACCAATTGTTTAAACTAAAACTACGCCATATGATCAAGAAGCTCTCTTTTCCTCTAAGCCCGGGCAGGCTTGTACTGATGTTTGTACTGCTTGTTATCTGTGTGCTCCCTGTATCTGCCGGTCAGTCGGCAACAGTTACGGGCACCATCACATCTGCCGACGGCACTCCTTTAGCCGGCGTTTCCGTTGTGGTAAAGGGCAACAGCCAGGCAGGAACCACGACCGATGAGCAGGGGGTATTCCGGCTTACCGCTGCGCCCGATGCTGTTCTGGTAATTTCCATGGTTGGCTATGAAACGCAGGAGGTGCCGGTTCGCGGACGGCAATCCCTTCAGCTCACCATGCAGCCGGTTGCTTCCGATCTGGAAGATGTGGTGGTGGTAGGTTATTCCACGGCAAAGAAAGTAAACCTTACCGGTGCGGTATCTTCCATTTCGGGAAAAGAGATGGCAAAGCGGCAGGTAGGGCAAACCTCAATGGCTTTACAGGGTGTAGCGCCGGGGGTTACCATTACACAAAGCACCGGCCAGCCGGGGATAGATGGGGGGGCGATACGCATACGCGGTATAGGAACGCTGAACAACTCTGAACCATTGGTGTTGGTAGACGGCGTGGTGATGTCGATCGATCATATAGATGTTTCCACCATTGAATCCATCTCTGTTTTAAAAGATGCGGCTTCGGCCTCCATATATGGATCGCGTGCGGCAAATGGGGTGATACTGATCACCACCAAGAGGGGAAGTAAAGGCAGGTTTAATGTTTCCTATGATGCGTATGTGGGTAAGCAAAGTACTACTGATATGCCGAAGATGGTAAATGGCCTTGACCATATGCTGATGATCAATGAAGCGCATGTGAATGTAGGGAGAACGCCTCTTTTTTCCGACACTTATATCAACGATTACAAGGCGAAGAAAGATACCGACCCCGATCTGTATCCCGATACCGATTGGCGTAAGGAAGTATTGAATGGTTCCGGTATTCAGACCAACCATGCGGTGAGCTTATCAGGCGGTACGGATAAGATCCAGTTCTTTGGAACAGCCGGTATGCTGAGCCAGGAAGGGTTGATCAAAAATGTAGACTTTAAGCGCTTCTTCGTTCGGCTTAATACCAATGTTCAGATATCGGAAAAGCTTAGAGGTTCTTTTGATGTTTATATAAGAGAACAACGCAGGAGCGCCGCTCCCCAGTTCCCAGGAGGTACCGGGGCTGCATTGGGCAATGCAACAGGTACCGGGTTAATATGGGCGCTGATCAATAAGCTGCCCGCCACACAGGCGGCAGTGTATACGAACGGGCTCTATGGAGAAGGGCAGAATGGTGTGAATCCTGTGGCTATTATGAATGACGGCGGATGGTGGAAAAGTAAAAGCATACCGCTTGCCGGTAATTTTGCATTTGAATACCAGCCCTTCAGCTTCCTGACCGCGAAAGTGGCCTATGCGCCAACCTACACGCCGTCGCACGTACGCTCCTTTGTAAATACGGTGAAAACATACGACCCTAACGGCGTTTTAAGATTTACACTCCCATCGCCCAACACTTATGATGAAAGCATGAGCCAGGACAGGTTTGACCAGGTGGACGCTAATCTTACTTTTAACAGGAACTATGGAAAGCATACCGTAACGGCTTTGGGGGGCTACCAGTACACCAATGCGTATTATTCTGATTTTGGAGCATTTCGCGATAACTTCCTGTTCCCTGAATACACGGTGCTTTCTGCCGGTTCTTCGGCAAACATGCGCAATGGCGGTTCTGCAACAGACTGGTCATTGATCTCTTATTTCGGAAGGCTCAACTATGCTTTTAATAATAAATATTTATTCGAGGCCAATATCCGGCACGACGGCTCTTCCCGTTTTGCAAAAGGACATAAATGGGGCTCCTTCCCCTCCTTCTCTGCCGGGTGGCGCATCTCGCAGGAAAACTTTATGGCGGGTGTAAGCTGGCTCAACGAATTAAAGCTACGGGCATCCTGGGGTAAACTGGGCAACCAGCAAATCGGCGACAATTATCCTTTTGCACCCACCGTGTCGCTCGACCCCCGGTATATTTCCAACGATGTTATCCAGAACGGCGCGGCTATATTAAGCCTGGCTAATACAGACATATCGTGGGAAACAACCGCTATGACAAATATCGGACTGGATGCCCGCGTACTCCGGAACCTGTCTGTTTCCTTTGATTATTATAATAAAAAAACAACAGGCATTTTACTGCAACTGAGTATTCCTCGCACCATGGGCGTATCTGCACCTTACCAGAATGCCGGCGTGGTGGATAATAAGGGATGGGATCTGCAGATTGACTACTCCAACAATGATCGCGCTTTCCGGTATGGGGCAACCCTTACACTTTCTGATGTAAAGAACAAAGTGGTTGATCTGAAAGGTATCCAGCAAACAGGTACTATTGTGAACAGGGAGGGGTACCCGATGAATTCATTATTCCTGCTGCGTTCGCAGGGATTGCTTTCGGCATCGGATTTTGATGGCAGCGGCAATTACCTGCACACCATACAAACATTTGGTGTAGTGAAGCCGGGAGATATCCGGTACGCGGATGTGAATGATAGTAAAAGCATAGATAACAATGACAGGGAGGTGCTGGGAAGTACGATCCCCCGCTATACCTATAGCTTACGGTTATTTGCAGAATATAAGGGTTTTGACTTTACGGCTTTCCTGCAGGGAGTAGGAAAGGTGGATGGTTATCTTACCGGCAGCGCTATCGCTCCTTTTTTAGCAGGAGGCACCGCTTATGAGTTCCAGAAAAACAGGTGGACAACCGACAATCCTGATCCCAATGCCGTATTCCCGCGTTTTGCTTTCGGAGAAAGCAACAATACGCAGAACTCGGATTACTGGATGAAGAGCGCTGCTTATTTACGCATGAAGAACCTTCAGTTGGGTTATACACTGCCTAAAGCAGTACTGAGCAATCTGAAAATACAGAGCCTGCGGGTATACGTATCAGGTGAGAACCTTTTTACGATGGATAATTTCTGGCCGGGCTGGGATCCGGAAATATCACCAGCCAGTTCCGGCATATATTATCCGCAGGTAAAGGTTATTAACGTAGGATTGAATGTTAAATTTTAAATGAACTTGTTATGAAAAAAATATTTGCAATACTGTTCGGTTGTATTTTCCTTCTGTCCTGTCATAAGGAATTGGAGAAGTTTCCGCTGGATGCACCTTCTTCTGCAACCTTCCTTCGTACGGAAGCTGAACTTAGGGCTGCATTGGTGGGATGCTTTAGCCCGCTCACCTTTCGTTTTGGTGAAAACCCTTATATGCACGTCTTTGACATGTTTTCTGATATTGCTGCAAACAGGGATGTAACCCCGCACGCAATGTGGGGAATTGCAACAACGGGTTATGTAAACACGATATGGAATAATATGTATAGCGTTATTTCCCGGTGTAATTTTTTACTGGAGAATGTGCAGCGGGTGGAAACAACAAATACGGCATTTGTTACCCAGGCAACGGGCGAAGCAAAATTCCTGAGAGCTTATTGTTATGCAACGCTGTCTGATTTTTACGGAGGTGTTCCTTTAATAACAAATACATTGAAACTTTCGGAAGCGTATGTGTCAAGAAATAACAAAGCGGAGGTAGTAGATTTTGTGTTAAGAGAGTTAAATGAAGCTGCAGAGATGCTTACCGTTACCAATAGTCCCAATACAATGACCGTTTCTAAAGGCGCTGCATGGGCATTGGCATCAAGGGTGGCGCTGTATAACGAGCGCTGGAATGATGCGGCAACCGCTGCTTCAAAAGTGATGGCATTGGAAGGCACTGAATATGTATTGCATCCCAACTACGCAGATATTACTTTAAGAGCGGGAAAAACGTCGAAAGAGGTGATATGGGCAATACAGTTTAATTACAATGATATTTTCCAGGAAACCCCACTATCGTTCAGGTCACGTATGGCCGCGGGCTTTAGCAACAGGATGCCGGTGCAGTCGCTGGTAGACTCTTACGAATGTACCGACGGCATGCCGATAGATGAATCTCCTTTATATGATCCGGCACATCCCTTTGTCAATCGCGATCCCCGTCTT